>DURD01000042.1 GCA_012837435.1 Erysipelotrichaceae bacterium | reverse complement strand
GGTAAAAATTAACCAGTTAAGCACTGTTACCAACTTTCTGTGGAGTTCCCCCAAAAGTATATAAGAATAACCAAAAGGGAACAAGAGGGTAAAAATTAACCAGTTAGGCTTTTTTCCATTTTTTGAGCCTGTCCCATTAAGGTCAATAATGACTCCAAAGTTACTCAATAAAAACTCCCCCAATTTACTGGGCCAAATCGGCGAGATTGGGGGTTATTTTTTTAAAAATTAAATGGCCACACAATAAAACAAATAAGAAGAAACTAATAAAGAAGTGACCGATAAAACTTGAACTAATTTCATATTTTTAGCAAAAGAATTATTTTTTAAAGCCATTTCTTCTTTGTAGTAATCATTGGTTTTTCCAATCAGGTATGCCGCGGGAAAAATTGAGGGAACAATATATCTAAAGTCCATGGAACATCCGTATGGCATCGTGATTTGTAAATATAAATACATAACCGCTAATCCTAATAATAAGTAAAGAGCCATTCTTCCATCGCGATCAAAACTTTTCTTTTTTATGGCGAAATAAATAATGCTGATGACCATAGAAAAATATGCTAAATAGACGGCGATTACACAAATTGCCGCGAGAGCTTGCGCATCAGAATACCAATAATCGTGTTCTCCAAAAACAGAAGAACGTAAGGCAAATGAAAGAATATTGTAATTCTCAAAGGAATAACAAAAAACGCGATATTTAAAATCATAAGGCCAAATTGGTAGTATAAAACGCACGAAAAAGTTTACAAAATTACTCGTATAGATTAAGCCTCCATTATGAGCGTCATAGTAATCCAAAGACTCGGGTTTATTATAGATAACGTACTGCCGGGTTCCAGTAAAAAGCGCAGCGTTCAAATTGTTAAAAACAAAGTTAAATGGTAGACCATAAACAAAATGAGTATATAGTTGCCACCATAAGCCAATGAACGAGGCGATTATCAGAAAAATAGCGTATTGCAAAATGAGTTCGTAAAGCGGTAGACTCCCGTCTTTGCAGAGAATAGAGCGTATCAACTCGATTAAGTAACCAATGGCCATACCCAAACAAATGCCAGCTGCGCTCAATTTTGACATCAAGGCTAAACCGACAAACAAAGCCGTCAATAGATGATAAGACCATTTCTTTTCTTCATTGTACCAACGCCAGAAATAGTATATCGCTATGGCAGAAAACATTATCGAGATAGCATCGTTATTTAACTGTCCAGATAATTGAACTAAACGCGGATACAAGCTCACAACACTAATTGCTAAAAGTTTGGAACCATTAGAGAGTTTAGTGCGCCAAATGGTTTTGGTAAAAAATAAAGAGGTCATGTACATATAAAAACACGCTAATACTTGGCAAGCAGTAAAAAGCAATTCGTTAGTTTTTTCTAACTCCGCATTGAGATTGATAAATTTAAAGAAATGCATAAACATCCCTTGAATAAAAGCATTTAAAGGGGGGTGATAAAATTGATAAATGGTATCGGGGCTGATATGCTCGGTTGGCAAGGCTCCAGTTAAATAAAAAGATAAAGCGTAATCATAATGTCCATCGTTCCAAGGAGTCCAAGTATCATATTGTCTCAATTCACCTCTCGTATAGAGCATATAGGTTAAACGCAGTATAAAACCCGCCAAGAAAATAAATATAACTAAACGTTTAAAATTAATTTTTTGCTTGATGAACATCACAATAAACGTCGTCAGTACAATGGCCATTAAAATAAAGCCATAGCCTTTAGCAAAAGCCCCATCGAGTGTATTGTAAGACTGATTGAGCGGTCTAATGAGCATGTAAGAAAATAGGATAATCAAAAAAGCTAAAACCGAAGCTATGATTTCAACGAGCCATATCCTCATTCCCAAAATAGTTTTTTTATCTTGGCAATCTTCTTTTTTATCGAGAGTCAACTCTCGTCCTAATAAAGATAAAGCATTGTTCATTATTGCTTTTTGCTACCTTCCTTTTCATTCTCATCATTACCTTCATGATAAGATTTTTCAGTATTCACTTTCCAAATAGCGCTTTTATCATCATTAGTTCCCGATAGATAATGATCAACCGCCGTTAAAGCGCTGAGCATTGAATGGTCCATATTGTTATAACGATGTTGGCCGTTTCTACCAATACAATACAAATTAGGGATATCGTTCAAATATTTTTCTATAATGGGGAAATCATCGTAAGAACCATAATAGGCGGGATAAGCTTTTTTTACCTTGATGCGACATGAATCAAGAACATCCTCTTTACTAGCGATGATATCCATAGAAACTAATTCTTCAATAGCTTTATCGATAAAATCTCGATCACTGCTATTCCACATTTCATCGCCTTCGTTGCAAAAATATTCTAGACCGATCCAAACATGGTGTTCTGGATCTTCCACCATGTAAGGTGACCAGTTATTAAATATTTGAATTCTCCCCATTTCAACACTTCTTTCTTGTACATAAATCCAGTTATCAGGAACGATGTTGTTGAGTGTTCTAATTTTAGTTTTATTTTTAACTTTCAAACCTTTGAGCAATAAACCGACGGTAATAAAATCCCGATATGGTAATGTCGTTGCAATTTCATATTCGCGAGGGGGAACATTGTCTTTTCCCAAAGAGGTAAAGAAATCCTTAATGGGCATCGTAGAAAACACTGTGTCACAAGGGAAACAATCACCCTTTTTAGTGGTAACCGCCACAATATTGTTGCGCTCATCTCTTTCAATCTTATTGACTTCTTGACCATAAAGAACTTGACCGCCCATTTTTTCAATTTCTTCAGCCATTATTGAAAAAAGTTGGCCAGGTCCTTTTTTTGGATAATGAAATTGATTGATTAAAGAGGTTTCTATTTCTCTTTGTTTTTTGCGAAAAGGAGCAGCAATCGCTTCTTTAATGGCTTTTCTTAAAGACAATCCTTTCACTCTCTGTGCGCCCCAAGAAGCCGACAATGTCTTAGGAGAAACTCCCCAAACTTTTGTCGTGTAGTCTTCAAAAAACATTTGATAAAGGGGTTTTCCAAAACGATTGATGTAAAAGTTTTCTAAAGAATCTTCAGGTAGTTTGCGAAAACATGATTTAAGGTAACCAAAACCCGCTTTCATCGTGCGACAAAAACCCATATTGATAAAAGTTCTCGGTTTCATCGTTATCGGATAATCAAAAAACTTTCTTAAAAAATAAATGCGGCTTACCCGACGGCGGATGAGCATGACTTTGTCTTCTTTTTTAGGGTCTGGACCACCTTTTTTATAATCTTTTTCATTATTTAAAACTATATCATCATAGGCAGGGGCACCCTGAACTGGCATTAATTCTTCCCATAATTCATTGACGCGATTGCATTTGGTAAAAAACCGATGCCCCCCTATATCCATACGGTTGCCTTTATATTCAACGGTTCTTGAAATACCACCGACGAATTGTTCCGTTTCAAGAACGATAGGTTTAATATCGCTCTTTTTCAATAATTCATAGGCGGCACTTAGTCCGGCAGGACCCGCGCCAATAATCACGACCTTTTTTTCTGACATGCCCATTTCCTTCCTACTAATTCATTACCTACTTGTTGCCATTTGATGTTGATGATATCAATCGATTTCATTTATAAAGAAAAAATATAACAGTTTATAGCTCATTCATTATAAACGTTAATTAAATAATTAGGAAAAAAAGATTCATGTTCTTTATAATTTTTATGCAACTCTGCACAATTTCTTAATTGAAGTTGAGTGTTTTTTGTCTATATAAAAAGTAATCCAATAAAAGATGTTATAAATCATAAAAGCACACAATGTAAAACCAACAATGTATACAAACAAGAAAACGGGGTAAGGGGCAGCGGCATACACCTCGCTTAAAATTAGCAAAGTACAAGGAAAATAAGGAGAGATAAAAAACATGTTGAATGTAGCGTCGGTAAAATGAACAACCGTTACATTGAGTAACATGGCATTAGTTAAAAAGAAAGCAAAAATAGGTAAAGCTTTAAAGAAGGATATGTACTTTAACTTTTTATGATAGTAAACATAAATATAAATACCCAAAACCACTTGCAAACCATGATGGACCATCGTTTGAATATCGATTCCTAAATTTGATACAAAGACACCTTCAGGAAAAATAAGAACGGATAACCCAGCGAAAAAGTTAAAGGTTGAACAAAACATTATGCAACCTTCTTTGATAAATCTACTAAATTTATTTGAACCTTTATTTAAAGCGATGAAAGGTAAGAAGGTTAAAGGTGTAGCGCAAAACTGATAGGGAAATATGTACCACTGATATCGCCATGTCACCATACCGTCTTGTATATCATAGGAAAATACAAATTGTTTATATATTTCTAAAATCACTAAAATGGTCCAAACCACCATGATTAGTTTAGATAAATTTTTTTCTTTCATTTTTGTGTGGAAAATGCACAAATGAATCGCAGCAAAGACAACAAATAAAATACTTATAATATGAAATAAACAGCACCCCAAACTTTAAGGGGGTTTAGGTACCCCTCCAAAGTTAAAGGGGATTTTTTATAAGGCCTCCAAAGTTAAAGGGGGTCTTTTTTTCTTAACTCATGGTTGCCCTTCTTTCTTTCGTAGCTT
>DURD01000041.1 GCA_012837435.1 Erysipelotrichaceae bacterium | reverse complement strand
TATTTCTAATGAGTTCCATTTCTTCTCATTTGTATCCTGGCCTCTTTTGCTTTCTTTAGTTTTTTCGTTTGTTTTATCTACATTATCCGTTTTACCCGGTCTTAAAAGAGCAATTACTGTTAAACCACTAGCGGTAGTTCGTGATTATTACCGGTGATGTCATTTTGGTAGGCTGATTTGAAGGGGCAAAAAAGCACAATAGTAAATTCCTATCGGTAAATTGATACGATTATCATAATCTAATCTTTTCTTTAACATTTTTACTCCTTTCTAAGCAGCAGGAAATAAATTATATCATCATTCGCTTTCTTTCTTCGTCTAGCGAGATAGAAAGCTTATAAAGAAAGAAGATTAGTCACAAAACTGTGATTAAAATCCGATGAGCAAAGACATTTGTTGCAATCAATCTGTCAAGTAACATTATTTGAAATAATTACTATTCTTTTAAAACCATATGGAATAAGATTAAAACAGCGAATCATTTGCCAGGAGGATAATAATATGAAAAACAAAAGCATTTCTATTCGTTTCGCATCAATAATCAGTGCATCTTTATGTGCTCTTTCTTTTTGTAAAGGCTTAAGCGCAAATGTGGTCTATGCAGATGAAGATAAAAATAAAGAACAATTATTATCGAATTATGAAGACAATAATGACAATATTGACTCTTTTTTAGGAGATGAATATAGAATTATCAAACAAGAGTCCTATTATCAGCAATACGAGCCACATTTCTTGAATAATAAAAGAGATACGATTCCTAACAATTCAAATATAGTTAAAAACGTTCATACTGGGAATAATAGTGGAATTTACTATGAATCTTTCGATCCTTCAAATTTTGCACAAGTGACAAGTTCACTCGCTAACAATCCTAACAATCAAGAAATTCAAACTGTGGCAAATCGTGGGCAAGTACAAAATCCTAAGGATGCCGAGCATTATCCGACTGCCCGTATGATTGCTATTTTTTACAATGTTTATAATTCTCCATCAGATGGCCCTTATACAGTTTGGTGTTATGGAACTGCATTTTTGGAAGGCCCATATTTGGCTGTCACTTCAGGCCATTGTGTTTATGGAGATGTATCAGATGATAACGTTGATAATCCAAGATTTGCAGATGAAATAAAATTTTATTTTGGTTTAAATGGCTCTAATGAAATCAGTGATGATTATCTACGTTTTGCCAAAGCACAAACCTCTTTTATCGAATTAGATTATGCATTAACTCGTTGTCATTTGAGAGACTGGGCGGCCGTCGAATTGGATAGAAGAGTAGGTGATTACATAGGTTGGTATGGAAAAATCTCAAATCTAACAACGATTGGTGCAAGTGTAACATCATATGGTTATCCAGGAAATGCAAATCCTTCTGATACAATGTTTGAATATAGTGGAGTGATTGTCAACAATCCTAGTGGTGCAGGTTTCAAAATTGACTACTCTATTATTTCTGCCGGTGGTCAATCTGGCTCACCTATTTTCTGGGAAAATGAAAATGGAGTCAAATTTGTATGTGGAGTTTTAAGTGCTTCTAATGCAGCCAATACTCAGTCAGGTGGTCCTTATTTTACAACATTTATTTTCAATTTTTTAAATAGATATTTCACTTCACAACAAGGTAACTACTCGTATCCTAATTTGCATTTCAACACAACCCAAAATAATGTAGGAAATTACAAAATTAGAATCATTAACGATTCATCTTGGATTAGGTCTGTGCAATACAATTCAAAGATGTGCTTCTACAATGATGGCATCAACTGGCAAAATTTGTCTGATAAAGTAACAATTACAATAAATCCATATTCTAGTGTGATAGTGACAATTTCGAAAAATTGGTTTGCTGATGCAATTGTTGCTTCTTATGTTTACCAAAGTAAAAGGTGCATTACTTGTGCTAACAATGTACAAAATAGTCAACCAAGTGAGCATTACAATTTAATTAATGCATAGTGAGCTAAAACATGATTAAGTTTGAAAATGTATCTTACGCTTATAGAAAAGAAGAGTATGTCTTGAACAATTTGAATGTTGAGCTACCTAAATATGGTTTCGTTTTAATTAAAGGCAAAAGTGGATCAGGCAAAACAACGTTTATCAATCTAATTGCTGGTTTAGATATTCCAACAAAAGGACGAATTATCTTTGAAGAAGAACCATTAACTGAAAAGAGACTAGAAGATTTTAGAAAAAAAGATGCAAGCATTGTTTTTCAAGACTTGAATCTTATAAGGAATCTTTCTATAAGAGATAATCTTCGAATTGCCTTCGAGGCAAGTGGATTTGATTACGATGAAGAAATAGTCAAAGAGTATTTTAAAATAGTCAATTTGAACTTTGATGAAACCATCAATAGTTTTCCAAATGAATTATCTGGGGGGCAGCAACAAAGAATTGCTATCGTTAGATCTTTAATAAAAAAGCCGAAAATACTCATTTTAGACGAACCGACTTCAGCGCTTGATTATAGCAATGCAGAAGATGTGCTGATGGTTTTAAAAAAGCTATCCGAGAAAATTCTTGTCATCGTTGCAAGCCATGACTTATTGAGACTAGAAAAATTAGCAAGTCTAGTTATCTCTCTAGATGAAGAAGATGACAAAATAGTTTTAGAATCAAATATCGATATCGATAAAATCAGTAGTGGAGGTAAAAGACATAGAAACAATCTGTCTTTTCGTTCGATTGTTTCTTTTGTGTTGTCTTTGAGATTTAAAAATAGATATAGAATCATTGGCTCTATTACTTCGAACGTTCTTTTGTTAATTTTGATTACTTTTTCATCTTGCTTAATTTTTAATGACACAAACGAATCATTATTAAGCGGACAAAAAAGCATGCATTCTCCATATTTTATGCTTTCGCTCCAAGAAGAAAAAGATGGTATGCATCAATATGTTTCTTTTGAAGACGAAATAGAAAATAAAATGTTAGAAAAAGGCTATTCTCGTTTTTCTTATGTTGGACAAAATATGACGCTTTTTCAAGATGAAGAATTACCATATAACGATTACAAGATTTCTTTTTTCACTTCTTATAGGAGAGATAATTATGCTGTTGAATTAGATAAGAACTTAGATTTCAAATTTGATAAGAGAATTGATGAAAGTAGACAACTGCTGCCAAAAGAATATAGCGAAATAGCTATTACTTCTTCAGTTGCCGACTTTTTAGTTGACTATGCATATGAAGACCGCGTTGATGGAACTGGTGCTATTAGAAGAGTCAAAAAATATAATGACATCAATGAACTACTAGATAGTGGATATTGTTACGGCAAAAAAATTACTGCCATTTTTGAAACGCCTGACATGAATTATTTAAGTTTTCTTGAAAGTCAAGACTCTGATAGTCAAAAGAAACGGGAAGGCTTCACAATCGCTAAGTGTGTATTTGTGAAAAATGGTTATAATGACTGGCTACAAACACAATCAAACGAATATGTTGATTTTTCAGTTTATGATAAACCTCTATATATGCTTGGAAAGATTAAAAATAGTCCTCGTTCTACATTAAACGAAATAAATGACTTTTCTTACCAAAAAGAACAATCTAGATATAAGATTAAAATTAACAACCTTTACAATAATTATCTATCTTTCAGTAGTGAGTTTAGAATGGATCGTTATCCAGGCAAAATTCTGCTAGCTATAGTTCTTACGCTTGTTCTAATTTCTTTTTTGATTACTTCGTCTTTGTTCTCTTCAATCACTAAAAAAGATGATGTTAGTTTAGGTATTATTCATAGTTTAGGTGCGAACAAAAGAGACATTTGTTCAATTATATTTGTTGCGCTTGGCTTTTTGCTGGCGATTGAATTTATTATTTTTGCAGCCAGTTATACAGCCGTGTGGTTTATCGCAAATCATATTATTTCTAATGAGTTCCATTTCTT
>DURD01000008.1 GCA_012837435.1 Erysipelotrichaceae bacterium | reverse complement strand
TTCTGTGAAAATTGTGTTTTTTATATGATAAATATGTTATTTTTAACGTATTGTGAAATACTATCTCTTCCATTTATCTGAACCTCTTAACCAAGAAGAGTTCAAGGGCTATCTTTTATCTATCGATTCACAAATTAAGAGCGTTAAGTTTAATAGTAAACTCGATGGTTATTTTATTGGTAATTCTGAATTATCAACAACACTTAATTTTATTGCAGAGGCCATTACTGGCGATTTTAATGTTTCGATATCCATTCTATCGTCATATGAGTTAAATGATTTATCTTCCTATTTATTCAGACATTGTACCAAAAAAGAAAGAGCGTCCTATAAATCCCTTGCAGACACAATTTTAGATTTAATATTGAAGAATGATTATTCATTTTTGCCTTTTTTGACCAACATTTTCAAGGACGTTAATGATTCTATTCTCTTAAGCATCGAAACATATGTCAGAACAGGTTTTAACGCCACATTAACCGCTAAAAAACTATTTATTCATCGAAATTCTTTTTATTATCGAATGAATGATTTTTTCTCGAAAACTCGCATTGATATCCATGATTATGAGAATTCTCAATTAGTAATGTTCTATATAAAATTAAAAAATATGGAATAATTGTGCATAGTGCACAAGACAATTTGTGAAAATAACAGTATGATAATTATTGAGGATTTTTATATGGAAAATGAAGAAAAATTTGTTAGTTTAGTAAACGTAAACAAAGTTTATGACAAAAATGTTCATGCTGTCTACGATTTTAATCTCGATATTAAGAAAAAGGAATTTATCGTTTTTGTTGGTCCTTCTGGATGTGGTAAATCGACAACTTTAAGAATGATTGCTGGATTAGAAGAAATCACGAGCGGTGAATTGTACATCGATGGTGTTTTATCAAACGATATTCTTTCAAAACAAAGAGATATTGCGATGGTTTTCCAAAACTACGCCCTTTATCCGAATATGACTGTCTATGATAATATGGCTTTCTCTTTAAAAGTTAGACGCACACCTAAAAATGAAATTAGAAAAAGAGTTTTAGAAACCGCTAAGATTTTAGATATTGAAGACTATCTCGATAGAAAACCACGGCAATTGTCAGGCGGTCAGAGACAGCGTGTAGCTTTAGGAAGAGCAATTGTTAGAAATGCTCGCTTATTCTTGATGGATGAACCTTTAAGCAATCTTGACGCTAAACTGCGTGTACAAATGCGCAGTGAAATTATTAGAATCCATAAAAAGATTGGCACAACAACCATTTATGTTACTCACGATCAAACTGAAGCTATGACCATGGCGGATCGCATTGTTGTCATGCGTGGTGGATACATTCAGCAGATTGGCACACCTTATAATATTTATCGTCATCCAGCTAATAAGTTTGTCGCTTCTTTCATCGGCTCACCAGCCATGAACTTTATTGACGCCACTTACGATAAGGGAAAACTAATTTTTGCTGATGGTTTTAAAATCCGTCTCTTGAAAGAACAATGTGATGCTCATGACGCCTTTTATAATAATCTTTTAGTTAAGTATCAAGAAAAACTAATTAATGTCGAAGCAATTTCTGAAGAGACCATGCAGAAAAAAGGAAAACGTCGAGGTAAAACTTTTGAAAAAACAAAAGAAGAGACTGTTAGTGAATTAAATGAAAATATTGCGTTCATTCAAAATGCTGTTGATGGTAAGCCTCACGATGTTATCTTTGGCATTCGTCCCGAATCGATTAAAAAAGTTGATGATAATTCTAGCGATGCCAATTCCTTTGAAAAAATTATCTTACTTTCTGAATTATTAGGCGATGAGAGTTATGTGCATATTGATTTTGGAGGTAAGGATGTTTTAGCCAAGATTGCTTCCGAAAATCTATTAAAAGAAGGTCAAAAGATTAGAATTTCAATCAAAGAAAATAGAATCCATCTCTTTGATAAAATTACTAAAATTACTATTATTTAATCAATTTTATACATCGGCATAGTGAATCTATGATATTGTTTTTAGTATGAAACAAAAAGAAAACAAATCTTTTAGAAGCGGTAATGCAAAGATTGGTCTACCAATTAATTATAGACATTTATTTTTGTTCGCCTATCGCACAAATTTTTTATATATTCTTAAAATATCTTTGATACTTTCTCTGTTTGCCATCCCTTTTATTATAGCTGTGGTTTTTAAAGGCGTTATTGAATCCTCAATTGCTATGGATCAAACAATTGAACAAGACATTATCAATGCAAGAATAATGTCGTTCAGAGGATTGTACGGTTTCGTTGTTTCTTTTACTTTTATTATTTTTTCGATTGGCTTTTCCGGCGCTATTTCTTCGATGATAAGATTTCTTACTAATGAAGGAATCCAGTTTAAAAGAGACTTTCTTTTGGGTATTAAAAAGAATGGAATACAGATTGTTTTAATTACGGCATTTTATTCAATTATTTTAAGTTTTTTAAATTTTATTATTAACCTTCCTTCTTTGTTAAATTGGTACCCAATTTTATTAGTTGTCTATACTGTTGTTTCAGTAATAATGATAGGGATGTATTTTATTAATATTGAAATGGTTTGTATCTACCAGGTTTCATTTTTTAGAAGTGTGAAAAATTCTCTCTTAATGTTTATTTCTCGCCTTCCTTATGCTTTGCTTTTATTAATTACGTCAATCGCTCCGCTTGTTGTCTGTTACATGATTGACTTAAATATTGTTCAATATATAGCTTGGTTAGTTTATATTTGTATTGGCTTTGGACATTGTGTTTTGGTCATTTCTCTTTTCTCTTTATACATATTTGATGAGACTGTAAATAAGAAGCAATTTCCAGAAATTTACCGCAAAGGGCTCTTTAATGGGGAGGATGTTTCTTTTGTAGATGAGGGTTTTAAAGATGGTAGTGAAGGTTAAAAACCTAAATTTTACTTATAAAGACGGTTTGAAAGCGTTAAGCGATATTTCCTTTGAAATCAAAGAAAAAAGTCTCGTTGTTATTTTAGGTGAATCAGGATCAGGTAAAACCAGCTTGGTTAAAAATATCGCTGGCCTTCTAAATCCAGATAGCGGAAGAGTTTACATCAATGGTGAGGATGTGACAGATTTTATAACGGCCTCAAGAGATTTAACAATGGTTTTCCAGAACTTTGTCTTATATCCTCATATGACTATCTATGAGAATGTTTTAACGGCGTTAAATGGTTTTGATTTGTCTTGGGAGGATAAGGATATTAAAGTTAAAAATATCTTGGAAAAATTTGGTTTAAGAAACTATTTGAATTTTAAACCAAGACATCTTTCTGAAGGACAAAAGCAAAGAGTAGCTATCGCTCGAGCTCTGATTAGAAAACCTTTGTTATTCATTCTCGATGAGCCTTTGTCAAACTTAGATGCGCCACAAAAAAAGAAAATTCGCAAAGAATTAAAAAGAATTTATGAATCTGGTTCATCTACTTTTCTCTATGTCACTCATGATGTAGATGATGCTGAATATCTATCAACTCATGTGTTGCTTCTAGATAAGGGTCATTTGTTACAAACAGGAACTATCAACGATATAAAAAATCACCCAATTTCTTTGAAAGCAGCGAGATTAATTTACGGTGGAGAAATTAATGAAATTGATAATGGCGACTATCCAAAATTAGTGAAACAAATTGCTCCAAACACAAAAACTATTGTTATTCCTTATAGACACATTAAGCCGAGCGAAAATGGGAAGATTAAAACCACTTTTCGATCCGCTAAGATTGTTCCAAAAGGCATTCTTTTATCGCTCGTCAGCGAAGAGGGTTTAGAATTATATAGTTTGATTAGCGATGACGAAATCATCTATAAAGAAAACGACATCGTTTACGTCGATGTCGTTGATAAATTTTTCCGTTTTTAGTTAATTTTTAAGCGAATACAGTTCCAAGATTGTGGCTTTAATTGAATGGTCACTTTTTCTTTTTCTACTTTCACGGTATTTTTCATATCAATAGGAACAACATTATATGGATTATCAAAGGTATTTCTAGCATCCATATCATCGCCAAACATCGCTGAGTGATTGATTAATTTCATCTTATTGAAATCTGTCAACAAGATTTCTACATTGCTTTCTTCTTTAGCGTAATTTGATATGTTAATGACTAATTCTTCATCATTTACGGTGATAGCTTGAGAAATATAGTATGCCTTTCCATATCTCGAATCAAATTGATCGCCATCAACCACAAATGTTTTTAGAGTTTCTCCGCGATTATACTTGGTCGCATTTAAGAATGGATAATAAATTGTATTGAGCAACAATCTGCCATTATTTTCTGTCATTATTGGGGCAATAACGTTCACCAATTGGGCCAAGCAAGCAATCTTAATGATATCGCAGTTGTTTAGCAAGGAGTTTATCAAGCCACCAAAAACAATTGTGTCCTTCAGAGATTGGAATTCTTCATTGATTGGAGGAGCAATCTGCCAATCATCTCTCAACGGATTGACATTGTACCAGACATTATATTCGTCAAAGCAGAGGTAAATATCTTTTTTGCTCTTTTTATGAGCTTTGACATAATTTAAGACAGAACGCAGAGAAGTAATGTATTTTTCCATTGCTAAATAACTGGCATAAAAATCATTTTCGGTGGTGGATTCAAAGAAATATTGATGAACAGACAAGTAATCAACGTCATCATAAAGACCTTCTAAAACTTTTCTATCCCAAGAAGGAAAAGTCGGCATATCAATCGTAGATGAACCACAGGCAATAAGTTTCAAGTTAGGATCTATTTGTCTAATTAATTTAGATATTTCATGGGCCTTAGTAATATAATCTTCTACTGGCATATGACCGATTTGCCAATCTCCATCCATTTCATTACCTAAGCACCAGTATTTAATGTTGTATGGATCTTTGTCGCCATATTGTCTTCTCAAATTAGCGTACTTTCCATTTCCATTAGAATTACAATATTCAACGAGATTTACAGCGTTTTCTATTGTTCCGGTTCCTAAATTAAGAGCCATCATGGGAGTACAGTTAGCTTTTTTGACCCATTTCATGAACTCATCTGTCCCGATGGCGTTTGTTTCAATGGAGTGCCAAGCTTCTTCTCTTCTTACGGGACGATTCTCTCTTGGACCGATACCATCTTCCCAAAAATAACCAGAAACAAAATTACCACCAGGATATCTAATCAGTTCTAGATCTAGATCTTTCACAACATCAAGAACATCTTTTCTGAAACCATCTTCATCACTGGTGGGGTGAGTTGGTTCATAAATGCCTCCGTAGATGCATCTTCCTAGGTGTTCGATAAATGAAGAATATAATTCCTTTTCAATCTTTCCCACTTTTAAATTTTTGTTTGCGATTATTTTGTATTTTTTCATAGTTCGACCCTCTTGTATTTTTTTTGATATTTTTTGGGGGTAATGTCTTCGCTTTTATAAAAGACCTTTGAGAGATAATTATATTCTATACCGACCAAGTTTGCAATCTCTTTAATGCTAAAAGACGAATTTTGTAAATAATATTTACATTGCTTCAATCTCTCATTTTTTATGTAGTCCGCCACCGAGGTTTTAACTTGCCCTTCAAAGAGCTTGTACAATGACACTCTTGAAAGATAAAAATGCTTGCATAAAGAATCAACAGTAATCCTTTCTGACATGTGTTCGTAAATGTAGTTATGAATTCTACCCATCAGTTCATTTTGTGAAATGTTAATGTAGTTGTCGATGTAGACATATTTTGCACAAGCATCCAAAAGGGTACTTGCAGCGGGGAATATCTCTTCTTTTATTCTTTCTAGTTGCTCTAATTTGTTTAGCATTGTATTTTTATCAAAACCATATTGAGCGGTTTTTTGGGCCATCTGATTGATATCGCTATTTTCTCCCACAGCTTGACCTAAAACAATGTAACCAACAATTTCATCTCCGATAATGATAGGCGTAAACACTTCTATTAAACCAAAAGGGCAAATAAATAACTCAGTTTTTTTGGTTCTTTTCACATAATTAAAACGTTCGGTATCAGCGTCACGACAAATGGTATGTGAAGCGGGATTCTCACTCAAAGCTTTGCAGAAAGAATTTCTCATTTCTGGGTAGTAAATCATCTCTTGGAAATCAACAGTATGAATAGAGACTTTGATATGAGTAAGAGTGTAGATACTGATTAGTAATTCTTTCAATTTCTGAACGTTAAAATTAATCATCTTACTATATAATAGTATTTTACTTCTTTATTGCACAATTTGCACTTTATTTTTCATCATTACTACTATGTTAACTTTCAATTGATGTGGGACTTTTTTGTCCTTGCTCACTTCTTATTCTAGTGAATTCCTCTTTTAGTTCAACTTCTATCTCATTTGGGGTCTTACATTTAAGAACGAATCTAGGCATATT
>DURD01000040.1 GCA_012837435.1 Erysipelotrichaceae bacterium | reverse complement strand
TTCCATTCTTCTACTTGGTGATCGGTTTTAGTGCCACCAAGTCGTTTATACTCATCGTAAATATCGATGAGTTCTTTTTTTGCTTCTTCGCTTAAGGGCTTCTTAACAATGCCTTTTTGCATCTGTAAGTCAGCCCATAAGTCCATCAAATGCGTTGTTCCAGTAATGTGCATGATTCCTCCTTCGTTGAATTGGATTCAATTTTTCTTTCCATTATTTAACACCTCATAAAATCCTTTGCTTTAGAGATTGTCCGACTTAACTTAAAATCGGATTTAAGGCTTAAAATTTGCGATTTTTCGCGTTTTTATTTTGTGTTTGATTAATTTATTATTGTCGATGAAAACTCGCATTATCATACTGTTTTTTCAAATGATGTCGATTAATTCACGACAAACAAAGTAAAAAAAATTAACAGAACAAATCGCTAATGTCCACCCCCCAACGATCGGCTAAAGTTTTTAATTCTGATGGTTTAAATTCGCTTATACCCCATTCTTTGCTTTGATAGCTCGAGATGTGAATGCCGAGTATATCTGCTATATCTTTTTGCGTTTCGTTGTGTTCTGCTCTTAATCCTCTAATTTTATTTAGATTAATTACTGATTTTTTTTCCATGTTCTCACCTCCTTTTCAAATAAAAATGTGGCTTGCTTTTTATAGCAAACCACAAGTTAAGCGGGTTTTATTCAAGATGTTTTTTTGGATGAAGTGTTCTTCACCCGAATCATCTACTATGTATGTGGCAACTTCGGTTAAATACCGAAGCGTTTTGTTCGTCCCATCATAGCGCTTTAATTGCGCATAATATCGGGACTGACTAAAGTAGTCACAAAACATTCCATTGTAGTGAATGTCTTGTAATACCTCTTTTTCTTCTTGGGTATCAATGTAGACATCGCTACCCAGTGCGTGGTGATGAATAGCCGCCCGAACGGCGCTATTCTTAGCGTTGTCAAATAGCCAAATTATTTTGGCTATGACCTCTTCTTCTTGTGCTTCTTCTAGTTCCGTTTCTGATACCGGAACATTAAATACACTTTTTATATATTGAGTAGCCTCAATATAGTTATCTATATTTTTAAACTTTTTCATATTTTTCCTCCTTGAATTTTGCGGCGATATGTTTTTAATGCCTCGCCGCTTGGCATAGATTTGGTTTAATAATTATTTATTTTCCCATTTATAAAGACTATTGCCGCTATCGTCAAACACTTCAAAACCGTTAAAATGCTCTTTAATTTTTTGCCATTGTTCGATCGATAGGTTTTTAAAATGTTCGTTTACGTTTGGAATATCTGCGATTTCCACGATGTCTGTACCTAGATATTTATCTTTATCATTTATAATAATTTTCATGTTGTGCCTCCGTATTTTTATTTATGGGCCGATATTTACTAGCGTCAGCCCTGCGCTGTGCAGGTTTCAAATAACGCTATTAATCTAAAATATCATTGAAAATTCTCGAACCTCATTCGGTTCTAAGTCTATGAAGTAAATAAATAGTTTTTCATCGTTGTGTAGAAAATACGAACGTTCGCCTTTTGCAATCCTGCTTAATATGGAATCAGCGTCTCGCTGAGTCCTTCCGAAAACTTTTCCAAATTCTCTCGCATTATCACAAACTGCGACTAATTGATCAACCTCATCGTAGACCGCAACTAAATAATGCTTTTTGTAAAAATTTGTTTTTTTCATAAATATCCTCCCGTTATCGATATGCACCAACATTATATCATACGTTTTTACGGGTGTCAAGTATTTTGTCGATATTTTATCGTGTTTTCTATATTTTTTACCGTTTTTTTTGTTTTTATGCTAAAAATATTATGAATTGTGGATTAAAGATAACAAAAAATCCGCCTCTGGAAGGGGTA
>DURD01000039.1 GCA_012837435.1 Erysipelotrichaceae bacterium | reverse complement strand
TTTTCTTAATCAAATTTTTCATCTTTTCTAGGAGATTGTGGCATAGCAAAATGGACTCATTCATAATTTCATACCCTCGATATTTTTCTTATCGCCTTCTTGGTATGAAAAATAGCCCAATTTAGCCGATATTCCTAGGTTTAAATGGCGTTTTTAGCGAATTTTTAGCGATTTCATAACTTTTCTTGTTGACTACTCTCAAAAAACGGGGAACTCAAGTTGCTATTTTATAGCATTGATGGTAAAATTTCTGTGAGGAAAGCCATCTAAAATGAAAGAAAAAACAATTAGAAGCTTGTGTTTTTTGTGGATATCATTAATTTTATTAAGTACAAGTTGCCAAAAAATTAATTCAAAATCACTATCACAATCCTCTTCCTTTTTTTCGTCGAGCAAAAAAGAAGATGAGTACGTTACTGTTATACTCGTTAAAAATGAAAATTATACGTTGCTCAGCCACAATAAAACGTCCGTGGGTGAGGACAATCACGTCATTTCCTTAATTAAAGGCGAAAGTTTATCCTATTCGATTAGAGTTGCAAATAATTATTATTTAGATTCGGTTGATTATGAAGATGTAGAAATTGTTTTTAATGGTAATAGAGAATACACTGTTGAACTTAAAAACGTAATATTATCTATTCGTTGCGAAATGACCTTCGAACTAACTGGGAACGGAGATAATCCTAATCAAATTACTTATGACGCTAACGGAGGACAATATCTAACAAAGAGCAACATCTTTGTCTATACAACCCTTAACCATCCTCGACCCAATACTTCTATTGGCACCAATCTTGTGGTTAGAGAAGGCTATAACCTCATAGGATGGAATACTAAACAAGATGGAAGCGGAGAACACATCGGACTAGGAAGTCGCTATTTGGATACCACCAACAGTTCCTTTACTCTATATGCAGAGTGGGCTAAATATTCTGATGTCGATGATTTTGAATACGCTGTAAACGAAGATAATGAAATTTCAATTGAAAAATATAATGGCAACGATAAGACCGTTTCAATACCGGAAATAATTGAGGAAAAAAACGTTGTTTCCATAAGCAGTAATGCTTTTTTGGACAACCAAGCTAACACGATTATTTTTCCAAAAACAATTGTTAGCGTTGAAGAAGACGCCTTTGCTTACTGCAATTTATCTAATTTGTATTTTTTCGATAACGTCTTGACGATGAAGGACGATGCTTTTAAGGAGTGTTTAAATCTTTCAACAGTTCATATTAACGCTATTGTAGAACCGCGATATGTAACTGCGGATAGGCACGCAACTTACGCTGATAAAATTGATAATCTCATTTTAAGCCAAGACTCTAACCGCATCATTATTATGGGAGGTAGCGGAGCTTACTATAATGTTAATGCTGACAAATTAAAAGAAATATATCCAGAATATGAACCCTTCAATGTGGCCATTAACGGTTGGTTTAATAATTATGTTCAATTGGATATTGTTATGAGTTTAATCCATGAAAATGATGTTCTCTTGCATGTTGCTGAAAGTTGTGGTGGTTATCAGTTTTTATTGCTTGATTCTATGGGTGATATCGATTCAGATTTTGAGTACGATACTCGCCTTATGAATTGCTTTGAATTGAATTATGATTTACTTGCTCTAGCGGATTTAAGAAAGGTAACCCATTTCTTCGATATTTTTACTGTCTATAACAATCAAAGAAAGGATAAAGAAGGTCAAAAATATACGGATTACACTCTATATGCAAACGCTAGAGGCGATTATACGAGCGACCAGGCATATCGCACTAAAATTGCGCCAAAACAGATTTTAGATGAGGACGGCAATGTTATTAGAGAAGCTTCAATTAGTAACGAAGGAACAATTGATAGATACTGTTACGATGAAGTGAGTTTGCATAAATTGGGCGATTACTACTATTATGCAAAAGAAAAGGGAGCAAAGGTGTTTTTTGCTTTTGCCTGTGTCAACAAAGATTCCTTGACACAAGAAGAACTATCTTATAGAAACATCTTTTATTACGAGACACCCATCATCAATATTTTAAGCGACTACGCAGTTGTGCTTAATAGCATGCAAGACGTTCTATATGATGTTGATCATTTTGCCGATAGCGATTGGCATTTAGACTATGAAAATTCACTACTATTTACCTCTTATTTGGCCAGCTTAATGGGATATTTGTAAATTGTGATTAAAAACACTATTTAACATTTGATACAGCAGTATCAAATAGGTAAGTGTATAATATAATTAATCAAAAACATCACTACTATGAAAAAACTAACTAATGATTCATGCTATGTTCGATTAAAAAAACATTTAACGAGCAAAACTAAAATACTAGTGGTTGATAAAGACGGTCAATATTTTCAGGATGAAGCTTTTGATATCTACTGTGGAATGTTAAATGAAATATCCACTTTAAAAGTAAGAAGAGGACAGACATTTTTAATTGCTCCGTTTGTTAGAAAAGAAACAATCCTTATTGCTGCGGCTATTGTTTCTTTAGGGGGGACTATCATGTTTGGCAATCCGAAGAGAACAAGAGAAGGTTTCGTAAAACAACTCGATCCTTGGATGCGTTTTGACGCTACTGTGATTTTTAATGGACAGTGGTACGTTGAAAAAGGAAAAAAGACTATTAATTTATCTTTGACTAGGCAGGCATTAAAGGCTAAACCTTTGAAACGCGCATCTAAAACAAAACCGTCTTTTTACATTGTTACTTCTGGTTCGACGGGAAAAAATAAAATCATCGCTCTCAGCGAATATGGTTTTTTGAACCACATCGAAAGAGAAGTTTCGGATATTGCTTCCGATAATGGAATGACTTATTGTTGCCTCCCCATAAATCATATCTTTGGAATTGCTTCTTTCTTCCAACATATAATAACGGGAAATTCATTTTATTTGTCAGATACTTGCAATCCTGATTTTGCTTTAGATATTATCGAAAAATATCGTTGTAGCGCACTACCAAATGTTCCTACATTTTTCTACATGTTGATGGAAGCGCAATCGAAAAAATCTCGAGATATTTCGTCGTTAAAAGTTGGTGTTATTGCCGGCGGACCTTATTCAAAAGAACAATTTGAGAAAATTGAAAAAACTCTTGGAATAACTCTTTGTTCTTCTTACGGCATGACTGAAGCAAGCACCGTTATTTGTTCTTCTCCTAACCATTTACCTCTTGAGGAAAGAAGTGTTGGTGTTGGAAAACCATTTCCTGGTGTTGATGTAGTTTTAAAAGATTCAAAGGGTACAATAGTTGAAAAAACTGGGGAAATTTGTTTCAAAGGCTATAATCTGATGTTAGGGTATTTAACTGAAAAAGGTTTAGATTTACCTCTCGATAAAGAGGGTTATTTCCATACAGGAGACATTGGCCAATACGATGATGAAGGTATTATGCGCATTATAGGTAGAACAAAAGATATTATTATTCGTGGTGGAGAAAATTTATCCCCTTCTATAATTGAACAAAAAATTGCCACTATCTCCGGCGTTAAGGATGTCTGTGTCGTCGGAATTTTAAGTCGTAAATATGGCGAAGTTGTTGCGGCCTATATCGCGAGCGATAATCTAACAAAAGAACAACTTATCGAAGAATTAAAAAATGTTCTTATCAAAATTGAAATGCCAGAAAAAATTATAATTAGACACTCAATTCCTCTATTGATGTCTGGAAAACACGATAAAATTTTAGTCAAAAAAATGTTAATGGATAAGGAGTAGTTCGTGAACGATATAATCTTTTTCTCAAATCCCTATATTGTAGCGTTATTCGTTTTGGCTCTTATTTTTCTTATTTTAGATATAACCATTAAAAAAACTCGTCCATTATTTAAAATTTTATTTGCTGTTTCTTTTACTACCGCCATTATACTTTCTCTATTTTATGGCATTCCCTATCAAGAAATTATTATTGTAGTAATGGTATTTGTTGTCATTGCGCTTTTCTATTTTTATCCGCCCAAAAAAGAGGATAGAAGAGCATGACATTTAATTCCTTAGCTTTTCTTATCTTTTTGCCGACAGTTGTAATACTATTTTTTATTTTGCCACATAGATTTAGATGGATCCTTCTTTTGGTGGCTTCTTATTATGCATACATGAGTTGGAACCCTTGGCTGATATTTCTTATTTTAGCTACCACAGTGGTATCTTATCTAGCAGGAATATTCATTCCGAAGGTTAAAAGCGTCGCTGGGAAAAAAGCCTTGCTCTGGGTAACGATAATCGTATGTCTCGGTATTCTAATTTTCTTTAAATATTTTAATTTTCTTTTAGCGTCAGTTATTGATTTTCTCAACCTGTTCTCCATGAATATTCGTAGCATATCATTGGATATCATTCTACCAATTGGCATTTCGTTTTATACTTTCCAAACGCTGTCTTACGTTATCGATGTTTATCGTGGCAAGTTCCCTCCTGAAAAACATTTTGGATATTACGCTCTTTATGTTTCCTTTTTTCCACAACTGGTGGCGGGGCCTATAGAAAGACCCGAGAATCTTTTGCCGCAATTAAAAAAAGAGCAAAAACTTAACAAAGAAGATTTGCTTGCTGGTGCACAATTACTCGCTACTGGTTTTTTTAGAAAATGTGTAGTAGCAGATTTCTGTGGTTTATTTGTCGATCATGCTTTTTCAAATATAGCAGCATCTAACACCTTATCACTTCTAGCCGCCGGTGCTTTATTTATGGTACAACTTTATTGCGACTTTGGGGGTTATTCTGAAATAGCCGCCGGCGCTTCAAGATTAATGGGTATTAAATTATCTGTTAACTTCGACCGTCCTTTTAGAGAAACTACATTATCGAGAACTATGCGCAAATGGCACATGACTTTAACGAGTTGGTTCAGAGACTACGTCTATATTTCTCTTGGAGGAAATCGTAAAGGTAAAGTTAGGCAAATATTAAACGTATTTATAGTTTTTGTGCTATGTGGATTATGGCATGGTGCGAATTGGACTTTTGTTGTCTGGGGACTATTTTCTGCAGCGGGAATGAGTATAGAAGCACTCATTACGAAGCCTGTAAGAAATTTTGCGGCTAAACACAATATCAATTACCATAGACCGTGGATTGATGCAATTAGACGCGCTTGGGTTTTTCTGATTCTGACTTTCTCAGCTTTCTTGTTTAGGGCACAAAATATTGCTGAAGCCGGGTTCATTTATTATCAGTTATTTAATTCTTTCGGTTTTGGCTTTGATTATCTGAGAGCCGCGATGACTTCTTTAAACATCAAAGTTATCGATTTAGTGCAACTAGCTCTCATTTTAGCAATTATGTTTAAACTATATGATTTAGCATATGACGATTCTTTCATAGAAAAAGACGAAACATTGCCCACTGTCAATAAAAATCCTTACTTTAAAAATGTTATACTATGCTTGATGGTTGTGGCGGTTGCCCTTGGTTGGTTTATGCTCATTTCTCGCGACGCTGTTAGCGCTTTTGTTTATTTCCAATTTTGATTATGAAAAAAGGCCAGATTATTTCTCTTATTATTAGTATTTCCTGCTTGATGGCAATTCCAATCTCCATCTCTTCTTTTAGTTTTGCTTGTCCTCCACAATTTGATGAAACTTATTATGGCGAACTGCCACATATGTTTAAAAGATTAAAGAAAGGCGAAGAAGGCAAAATTGTTTTAATTGGCAACAGCGCTCTCGCTTTTGGAATTCATAGCGAGATGATATCGCAGGAATTGAATCGTGAAGTGGTGAGTTTCGGACTATATGGAGCTATAGGCACAAAAGCCATGATTGATCTATCAAGAGTAGGCATTAAAAAGGGCGATATTATTGTTTTAGCTCCTGAAATAAGTGAGCAAGCTCTCTCCTTATACTTTTCCAGTAAAGAAATGTGGAGAGCTATTGAAAGCAACTATGAAATGTTTAGTTACATTGATAAAAAAAGTAGAAAAAATATGATTGGTAATTATGCTCCTTTTGTTGCGGAAAAATTCTCATATTTTTCTAGTGGATCTAAACCAAAAGTCGAAGGCGTTTATACACAGAATTCATTTAATATTGAGGGCCAAGAGGTAGGATACATGACTTACGATCGGCCATATAACATTATGCTAGGAGGTTATGACACCAATAGCATGATTGACTTTGATGTAAATTACCTTAAAGATGATTTTATTGATTATATCAATAAATTTAATCGTTTTGTCACTAATAAAAAGGCCAAATTATATTATGGATTTGTTCCCATGAACAGATTATCGATTTCCTCATCTAGAGATGAAATAACCACTTTTTATTCCACTTTAAATGATAAAATTGACTTTCCTATCTTAGGGAATCCGTTCAAGTATTTCTTTAACTACGAATGGTTCTATGACAATAATAATCATTTAAATTCTTCGGGCGTGAATATTTATAATCGGCAAATAGTTAATGATTTAAAAATTGTTTTAGAAGACTCTTCCGAAACTAACATCATAATTCCCGATGAACCAACCATTCCTATTGCTCCATTTGAAGAAGGAAACAACATAGACGAGGATTTATTCAATTATGAAGAACGTTATTACAATGATGTATTAATCGGTTATAAAATTGTTTCTCTTGACGAACTGCCTCTTGATAAAAAAAGTGTTATCGTTCCCTCTACACATAACGGGCTTCCTGTTGTTGCGTTTAGTAAAAAAACATTCTCTAACAATGAGCAAATCGTTGAGATTGTTATACCGAAAAACATCCGAGGACTTTTCAATCATTCGTTTGTGAGATGTAAAAAACTTCTTAGAATCGTTTTGCAACATGATGATCCTAATTCGATTAATGTCGGCACCGCTTTATTAGAAGGTGCTAGGAACTGCAAAATTTATGTAAAAAAGGAATGCTATGATAATTTTGCTAACCATTATAATTGGAGCTATTATCGAGATAAGCTTAGAAAATATTAGTTTTTGTCGAATATATACATTTAAACTACAAGCACAAATATAAAAAAGTTCATCGTAGCGAAACGACGAACTTTAAAATGTGGAAATTTTGATTATCTTGGTTTTTTAATGTTTGCTTGAGCAGCGGCTAATCTAGCTACTGGCACGCGGAATGGTGAGCAAGAAACATAATCTAAACCAGCATTGTGATAGAATTCGATAGATTTAGCATCGCCACCAGTTTCGCCACAAACACCGATGTGGAGATTTGGATTAGTGGAACGGCCTAATTTAACAGCCGTTTCTACTAATTTGCCAACGCCTCTTTCGTCTAAAGTCTTAAATGGATCTTCTTCCAAGATTTTTGCCTTATAGTAATCTGGTAAGAATACACCAGCATCATCGCGGGAGAAACCGAAGGCCATTTGGGTTAAATCATTTGTGCCAAAAGAGAAGAATTCAGCTTCTTTTGCGATTTCATCCGCTAGTAGGCAGGCGCGAGGAATTTCAATCATCGTACCAACTTCATATTGCATATCTAAACCAGAATCTGCGATTAATTTATCAGCGGTTTCACAAATAATGTCTTTGATATATTTGAGTTCTTTTGCTTCTAGCACTAATGGAACCATGATTTCTGGTCTAACCATTGTGCCAGTCTTTTTACTGACATTAAGAGCGGCTTTAATAATCGCGGATGTTTGCATTTTGGCAATTTCTGGATAGGTAACGGCTAGACGGCAACCACGATGACCCATCATGGGGTTAACTTCATGAAGCCCTTCGATGCGATCTTTAATTTTTTCAACAGATATACCTAGAGCATCGGCTAGCTCAACGATAAAACTTTCTTCTTGTGGTAAAAATTCATGAAGTGGTGGGTCTAATAAACGAACGGTAACATTGAACGGTAACATTGTCTCGTATAAGGATTCAAAGTCAGCTTGTTGCATCGGTTCGATTTCCGCTAGGGCTTTTTCCCGGTCTTCAGCTTTGTCTGCCAAAATCATTTTTCTCATAGAGAAAATTCTATCTTTAGCAAAGAACATGTGTTCAGTACGGCATAAGCCAATACCTTCTGCACCAAATTCTTTGGCTTGTCTTGCGTCTCTTGGTGTATCAGCGTTCGTCCTAACACCTAAGACACGATATTTATCAACCCAGCCCATCAAACGACCGAAATAACCTGAAGTTAAATCGGGATCGACTGTTCTAATAGCACCTTCGTAAATTCTTCCTGTGCTTCCATCTAAAGACAAGACGTCTTTATCAGTATAAACTTTACTACCAACAGTCAATGTGCGTTTTTCTTCGTCTATAACAGCTTCAGAACAACCACAGACACAGCATTTGCCCATACCACGAGCCACCACAGCGGCGTGAGAAGTCATACCACCACGTGTCGTAAGAATTCCTTGAGCGGCCACCATGCCAACGATATCTTCTGGAGAAGTTTCGGATCTAACTAAAATAACTTTTTCACCAGCATTGTGACGTCTTTCGGCTTCTTCAGCAGAAAAGGCGAGTTTTCCTGTACTGGCACCTGGGCCAGCGGCTAAACCAACAGCAATTGGCTTAAGTTTTGCTAAATCATCTTTGTCAAAATCGGGTAACAACAATTTATCAAAACTGAAAGGATCGATACGTAAAACCGCTTCTTTTTCATTGATTAAACCTTCATCAACTAAATCGCAGGCGATTTTTAACGCAGCAGCAGGAGTCCTTTTTCCATTACGTGTCTGTAAGAAATAGAGTTTACCATCTTCAACGGTAAATTCCATATCTTGCATATCGCGATAGTGTTTTTCTAGTAATTCGACTATTCCGACGAACTGTTTGTAGACTTCAGGCATGCGTCTATCTAACTCATCGATGTGTAAGGGCGTGCGAATACCAGCAACCACGTCTTCGCCTTGAGCATTTGGTAAATATTCTGCGGAAAGAACATTTTCGCCGGTGCCTGGATCACGAGAGAACGCTACCCCTGTACCAGAAGTTTCGCCTTTGTTGCCAAAAACCATCGTTTGAACGTTGACAGCAGTACCCCAAGAATAAGGGATATTGTTCATCATACGGTAAACGTTTGCTCTTTCATTATCCCAACTTCTAAAAACGGCAGCGACCGCTTCTAGTAATTGTACTTTTGGATCGGCTGGGAAATCTTCGCCAAATGTATTTCTATAATATTCTTTATAACGAGTAACTAAATTTCTCAACTGCTCAACAGTTACTTCTGTATCTAATTTATAACCATTTTCTTCTTTGAGAGTATTGAGCATTTTGTCCATGACATCCCTGGGATGACCTTTAGCGATGTTTGTGAACATTAGGATAAAGCGACGATAGTTATCTAACGCAAAACGTTCATTTCCTGTTTCCTTTGCAATAGCGGCGCAGACTACATCGTTCATACCCAAATTTAAAATGGTATCCATCATACCGGGCATGCTAACTCTAGCGCCAGAGCGAACGGATACTAGGAGTGGGTTTTTATCGCCACCAAATTTTTTTCCTGACTTCTTTTCAATGCCTTTGATATTTTCAAAAATTTGATTAATGAGAAAATCAGGAAGTTTTTTACCGCTTTCGTAATAAAGTGTACAAGCATCAGTTGTAATTGTGAAACCTTCTGGAACTGGAACACCAATGTGGCTCATTTCCGCTAGACCAGCACCTTTGCCACCTAATATTTCTTTGCCGAGACCATAAGATTCTTCAAAAGAGTATACATATTTCTTTACAGCCATAATTACCTCCTTATAGGCCTTCGTGAGCTCAACTCACAGCGCTTAAATATTATCATAAATATGTAGATAAGCATACTTTTTTAAAAAAAAGTGATACTTATCGATTTTTGATATAAACTATAGACGTATATTTTCTTGTTTAGGAGACTTTTATGAAGCGCAATCCTCTGGTATTAACTTTAGATTTTGGCACACAATCAGTTAGAATCGCACTTATAGATAAGCAGGGTGAAATTGTGTACCTAATTAAAAGAGCATACAATCCTACATATTTTTCTCTTAAAAAAGGCTATGCTGAACAACACGCTGATTTTTATTGGGACAACCTTATTGAATGTTTAAAAAAATTAGCCGTGGAAAGTAAAGAAAAATTAAAAGATATCATTGCGATGACAGTGACGACATTTCGCGATTCAGCGGTTTTTCTTGACGAAAACAACAAACCATTGAGACCAGTCATTTTGTGGCTTGATCAGCGTTTAGCAGAAGCAAAAGAGAAGCTCCCTTTGCTTCACCGCCTGGCCTTTAAAATTGTGGGGATGAGTGACACCGTTAAAATGAATCGCACTAGAACTATGGCGCACTGGGTAAAAGAAAACGAACCAGAAATATGGAATAAAACTAATAAATATGTAAACATATCAACCTACATTATTTATAAATTGACAGGAGAACTAGCAGATTCTCCCGGAGGCATTACTGGACATTATCCAATTAATTATAAAAAGGCAGTTTGGTATAAAGAAGGAGCTTTGAAAGGAAGAATTTTTGGAGTGCCTAATCGCATGCTCCCGAAGCTAGTCGAAACGGGCAAACCAATTGGTAGATTGTTAGATGATGTCGCGGATGAATGCGGTTTGCCACGCCATATAAAATTAATAGCTACCGGCAGCGATAAAGGGTGTGAGACTATTGGTCTAGGTTGTTTAACGCCAGAGAAAGCAGCAATATCATATGGAACAGCTTCGACGATTGAAGTTAGCAATCCGAAATATTTTGAACCAGAACGCTTCCTTCCTGCTTATTCTGCGGCTGTTCCAAATCTATATAGCATGGATGTTCAAATATATCGTGGCTTTTGGATGCTCAAGTGGTTTGCGAGCGAGTTTGCTTCTGAATTAGAAAAGGAAGCTAATCTAAAAAAAGTTCCGGTTGAAACTATTTTGAATGAATGGCTAGATGAAGTTAGCGTGGGGTCGGATGGTTTAATTTTGCAACCCTATTGGGGACCAGGTCTAGCTAGACCATTAGCAAAAGGTGCAATTATTGGTTTTTCTAGCGTCCACACTAGAAAGCATATTTATCGCGCTATCGTTGAAGGAATTGCTTTTGCTTTGCGAGAAGGAAAAGAAAGCATCGAAAAATCACAAAAACAAAAAGTTAAGATTTTAAGAATTTCTGGTGGAGGTTCTCTGAGTGATAAAGTTTGTCAAATAACCGCAGATATTTTTGGTTTAGAAATTTCTCGCGTTCAAACAGCGGAAACAACCTCGCTCGGCGCGGCTATCGCTACTTTTACAGCGATGGGAGAATTTAATAACGCTCATGAAGCAGTCGATAAAATGGTTAAAATTTCTAAAACTTTCACACCCAATATGGAAAACAATAAAATTTATAACCGAATATACAAGGAAGTCTACCTAAAAATCTATCCAAGACTTAACCCACTTAACAAGCAAATTAATAAATTGTTTAAACGTTAAAAATAATCTTTTCCTTTAGCTTTATTCACTAATTAAAGCAAACAATGTGACACGAGTAACTTTTTTGTCACTAGGTTTTCTAGATATATCGCTAGTTTTTATTTTTTTGTATTTGTAAAATACATGTATAGGTATTGAAATGACAAAGTATCAAATATTTACTGATTCGAGTTGCGATTTAAATAAAGAGTTAAGAAACGCTAACGACATTCAATATTTTTACTTTGGAATATCTGTAGATGGGGTAGAGTATCACGCTGATCTCGATTGGAAAGACTACACGCCAGAACAATTTTATGGCTGGTTATCGGAGGGCAGAAAGATTAAAATGGCTCAACTTACCTTCCGAGAAGCAGTCCACAAAATGCGTCCTTATTTAGAAAAAGGAATCGATATTATTTACATGAGTTGTTCTAGCGCTTTAAGCGGTTCAATTAATTCATTCATGATTGCTGAGCAACAACTACTAGAAGAATTTCCAGATCGCAAAATAATTGGTGTCGACACGTTGGCCGCGAGTGTTACATTAGGAATGATGGTTCTCGATGCTAGCAAAAAGCAAAAAGAAGGACTAACTATTGAACAATTGCATAAGTGGGTTTTAGATAATAGATTTTACTATAATCAATTTGCTACAGTCGATACTTTAACCTATTTAAGAGCTTCTGGGCGTATCAAGGGATTAACCGCTTTTTTTGGAAATATCATGGGAGTTAAACCCATCTTTATTAGCGATAGAAAAGGCAACAATTTCGCGATTAATAAAGTAAAAGGTACTAAGGCATCTTTAAATGAACTTTTTAATGGCATCAAAAATTCTATGGTAAAAAATGAAACGAGAGAAGTTTTTATTGGACAAGGCATGGCTTTAAATCGTGCAGAATTGTTGAAAAAAAGAATCGAAGAGGAATTAAATCTTCCCGTTATAATCGTTTGGATCGGTCCTATCGTCGGCACTACTTGTGGCCCAGGTGTTCTAGCCACATTCTGTAGAGGAAAAGAAGTCACTCGTTATGAAGGCGATGGATTGAAATAAATAATACGAAAAGATATTTATGAGATGTAAATTCTTAAACTAAATTCCGGTTTCACTCGAAATCGGTTTTTTCTTAGACTAATTTCCGTTATTCATGAAAAAAACTGAATTAACTATGAGAAAAGTTAGCGATTTAATGTGTTTTAGAGCA
>DURD01000007.1 GCA_012837435.1 Erysipelotrichaceae bacterium | reverse complement strand
CTACAAAAAGTATCGATAAAAGTGAATACATAAAAACTAAATGCAACTTTTTCAAACCTTAATATCGCATTTAGTCTTACAAATTTAACTTTCGTTTATTAAGTTGCGTTTAGTTTTTCAATTGGCCTTCAATTGATGTGGGACTTTTTTGTCCTTGCTCACTTCTTATTCTAGTGAATTCCTCTTTTAGTTCAACTTCTATCTCATTTGGGGTCTTACATTTAAGAACAAATCTAGGCATATTGTTGCATTTAGCATGGTCATCCTTGGTCGCTATGAAAAATTGTTGCAATACTTAATCGACCAGTTATCGAGAAATCATCAAGAATTGTTATTACAAGGATTGTCTCCACACACTCGTTCATGATCCACATTTAGAAGAAGCAGGGCTGTTCTTTGAACATTCACTTCAACACGATTGTTGTAGTGAGTTAGTCACTATTCATTCACAACTCTTTTGTTACGGAAACAATATATGCAATAACTAATAAAAATGTAAACTTGGTCTAACTGAATGCAACATTTTTTAAAAACAAGTCGCGTAGGAACGAAAATTGTTTTTTTGTGGCTTTTACTCTATCACTTAACAAAAAAAGTGGATTTGATTCCACTTTTTGCATGGTTTAATTTCCAATTATAGTTTTTCTACTACACTGGCCACGAATTCTGGAGTGAAGTTGAATTTTTGGAAAACATCTTTCGCGGGAGCGCTAGCGCCAAAGCGATCGATTCCGATATTCGTCGCGCAGTACTTGGCCCAGCCAAAGGTCGACAACATTTCGATGGAAACGCATTTATCTCTACTTAGATGGATGACGCTATTTTTATATTCACGGCTCTGCTTATCAAAATATGACCAGCAAGGCATGGAAACTACGCGGACATCAATCCCTTTTTCTAACAATAATTTTTGAGCGTTAATTGCTAGAGACACTTCGCTACCGGTGGCCACTAAAACAAATTGGGCTTCTTTATTTTCTTTAGAAACAACGTAGGCTCCTAATTTTACTTTGCTGCCATCAGAATTTTTTAATAAAGGAAGATTTTGTCTTGACAAAATAATTGCTGTGGGGCGATTTTTACTGCGTAGAGCATTGAACCACGCTCCATAAGTTTCTCTTTCATCGCAAGGACGAATGACATCCATATTAGGAATGGAACGGAGCATCGCTAATTGCTCAATGGGTTGGTGTGTTGGCCCATCTTCTCCTACGGCAATACTATCGTGAGAGAACAAATAAATAGCCGGTAAGTGACTCAAACAAGCCATCCTAATCGCGGGTTTCATATAATCCGAGAAGACGAAGAATGAGCCGACGTAGGAACGCACTCCGCCATGCAATAACATGCCGTTTTGGGCGCTCGCCATCGCAAATTCGCGGATACCCCAGTGAATGTTATGTCCACCTCTATTATCAGCGCGATAGTCACTACCATTATTTAATTTGGTCATAACACTCGCCGCGACATCGGCCGAACCGCCGTATAAATTTGGGAGGGAGAGCATCATATAGTTGAGTGCTTGCCCACTAGCGACGCGCGTGGATTTGCTGGAACCCTCTTCAAAGTCTGGATAAACATCTGGTAAATACTTATCGATATCTATGCCCTTGAGTGAGATGAAACGGTCATATTCATCCTTGGTTTTCTTTTTAGAGGCTAATTTATTTAGAGTTTTTTGATATTTTTGGTAGGCTTTTTCGCCACGTGCTCCAAAAGTTTTGTTGAATAATTCGTAAACTTCAGCGGGAACATAGAAGTCCTCGTGATCGAAGCCATAACTCAATTTGGCTTGTTTTCCATCTTCAACGCCTAAAGGACTACCATGGACTTTGCTCGTCCCTTGCTTAGCGCTGCCATAACCAATGATGGTATTGACAATAATTAGTGTGGGCTTATTTTTACTGGTTTTTGCTTTAGCAATGGCCGCATCGATTTCTTCGACGTTATTACCATCTTTGACTTCAAGGACCTCCCATTCACTCGCTAGGAAGCGGTTTTTAACTTGCTCAGAAAATGATAAGTCGAGCGCTCCATCGAGAGTAACTTGATTAGCATCGTATAAAAGAATCAGTTTATTGAGTTTTAAATGACCGGCTAAAGAGATGGATTCTTGAGAAACCCCTTCTTGTAGACAACCGTCTCCGCATAGAGCGTAGGTATAATGGTTACAAACATCATCTCCAAAGCTGTAGAGCTTGTTAACCATGGTTTCCGCCATCGCCATCCCGACCGCTTGCGAAATGCCTTGTCCCAAAGGACCAGAAGTGGCATCGACCCCCTCAGTCCATCCGTATTCAGGATGACCAGGTGTCAAAGAATCGATTTGTCTAAAAGCTTTTAAATCATCCATAGAAACTTTGTAGCCACACAAGTGTAATAAGCTATACAAAAGAGCGGAAGCATGTCCACTCGAAAGGACAAATCTATCGCGATTAAACCAGAGGCTATCTTTAGGAGTCGCTACCAAATGTCTAGTAAACAATGTGTAAAGAGCGGGAGCGCTACCAAGAGCCATTCCTGGATGTCCGGAGTTAGCTTTGTTGATGGTGTCAATACATAACGAACGGATGGTTGCTATAGCTAATTGATCATTTGTTTTCATTTTTTCTTTCCTCACAAATTAGTAATTTTATAGTATTTAAATAGTTTATATATAACTATGTTATAAATTATTTTTTGATAACAAGACCTAATTCTTCTAATTGCTGGTCAGTAACGCTGGTGGGAGCATTAGTCATTGGATCGATAGCCGCGAGATTCTTTGGGAAGGCAATCACATCGCGGATGTTGTTGGTATGACCTAAAATCATCGCTAAACGATCTAAACCAAAGGCCATACCGGCGTGGGGAGGGGTACCATATTGCAGGGCATCGACGAAATAACCAAATTTCTTGTTGATCTCTTCGTCAGTTAGACCTAGCACTCTAAAGATTTTTCTTTGCACTTCTTGGTCAAAGATACGCAGCGTTCCCCCACCGACTTCATAACCATTAATCACTATATCATAAGCGTAGCCTAAAACTTTAGTGGGATCGGTATCTAAATATGGAAGATCTTCATCTCTCGGTCGAGTGAAAGGATGATGGGTGGTCGAAATAGCCCCACTTTCTACATCTTTTTCAAACATCGGAAAATCGATCACCCAGAGCAAATCATAAGTTCCTTCCTTGATGAGCCCTAACTGGTGAGCGTACTGATTTCTTAAGGCCCCTAGTAAAGGGGTCACGCGGTTATCGTTACCCGCGGCGATGATAACAATGTCGTTGTTGTTGAGTTTTAATTCGGCATCTAAGGCCTTTATTTCTTCTTCTTTGAGGAATTTTAAAACTGAACCAGTCAAGACATCATTTTCTTTCTTGATGACAGTTAAACCGCCTAACCCATATTTTTTAGCTTCCAAAACTAAAGTGTCGATGACTTTCCGAGAAGTGGTTTCAGCCACTCCTGGAACTACGATAGCACGGAGGGCTTCCGCCGAACTAAAAGAAGTAAAGGGGCTCTCCTTAAAGATTTCTTTAAGATTATGTAATTCTAAACCGAATCGAGTGTCGGGTTTGTCGCTACCAAATCTTTCCATCGCTTCTTGATAAGTGATTTGTCTAAGAGGTAAAACGACCTCATAACCGAGGGTATTTTTGAAAATCTCTTTAATTAATTGCTCCATCAAAGATAAAAACTGATCTTGATCTAAGAAAGAAGTTTCAATATCGATTTGGGTAAAATCTGGTTGGCGATCGGCGCGGAGGTCTTCGTCTCTAAAACATCTCGCTATCTGGTAATATCTTTCAAAACCAGCGACCATCAATAGTTGTTTAAACATTTGAGGGCTTTGCGGCAAAGCATAAAATTTACCGTGATGAATACGGGAAGGTACCAGATACTCTTTAGCGCCTTCGGGAGAAGAAGCGCACAACATCGGCGTTTCTATTTCTATGAAATCGTGTTGGTGCATAAAACTATGGACGGTCATCTTAATGGCGTCTCTAATATCGAAATAACGTTGCATACAGGGACGACGCAAGTCTAAATAACGATATTTTAGACGAGTTTCTTCTAAAGCATCGGTTTCATCGGCAATGATTAACGGAGTAGTTTTCGCGGTGTTTAGCACCACGATTTCTTTAGCGATGACTTCAATTTCCCCCGTTTTTAGTTTGGGATTAGGAGCGCTGCGATGCGCCACACGACCTTTAACTTGGAGGACATATTCGTTTCTCACATCGGGAACGACTACATTCTCATCGACCACTACCTGGACGATTCCCGAACGATCTCTTAAATCGATAAAAAGAAGAGCGCCGAGATTTCTTCTTTTGCTCACCCAACCCACTAATGTGACTTCTTGATCGAGGTGACTTAAATTTAGTTTGCCGTTATTATGACTTCTTTCCATACTCACTATCCCTCTTTCACATTTTGAGAAAACTCCTCGTCCAGATCTTCTTCATTCATTTTTCTAGAAATAGTTTCGATTAATTGGTCGATAGGACAAGTTTCTTGCTCAGTGGTTCTTAAATTTTTAATGATGACTTCGTGTTTTTCTATTTCGTTTTCACCGATGATAATCGCGTACTTAGCATTTTTTCTTTCGGCTCTTTTAAACATATTGGTTAGTTTTACATCTTCAAAGCACTGGTCGGTGCGATAACCCGCTAGGCGGAGACCTGTGGTAACTTGTAAGACAAATTGTTTATCTATCTGGCCGATTGGCATGACATAGATATCTAAATCATTATCAAAGTAACCCTCTAACAAACCATCGTCTTTCAATACAGAATACAGTCTTTCTATTCCTAAAGAGAAACCGATACCAGAAACATCGGGACCCCCTAATTCTTTGACGAGTTTATCGTAGTGGCCTCCAGCGCCGAGAGCTCCGTAATCCTTTCCGCTTCTTGAAGTATAATGGAATTCAAATACGGTTTCGGAATAATAATCTAAACCTCTCACTAGAGTGTCATCGATTTCATAGGGTATTTCTAGGCCATCGAGCAAAGACAAAAGATAATCAAACTTCTCTTTAGCGTTTTTAGATAAATAATCTTTTATCTTAGGAGCGCCTTTCACGATTTCTTGATCTTCGGGAACTTTACAATCTAGGATTCTTAAAGGATTGAGTTCATATCGAGAATGGCAGTCAGGGCACATTTTTTCAAGATATGGTGAGAAATATTGTTTTAAAGCATTTTTATAATTATGACGAGATTCTTCGTCTCCAAGAGTATTAATTTTAATGAGGACATTTTCAAGATTTAACGATTGTAACATCGTATATGACAAAACAATGACTTCCGCGTCGATTTCCGCTGAATTAATGCCGACGGCTTCTACGCCGAATTGATTGAATTCGCGATAGCGACCTAATTGCGGTCTTTCGTAACGGAAAGCGGGACCGACGTAGTGTGTTTTTAAGGGAAGTTCACTAGTGGCAAGAAGTTTATTTTGCACGATAAGACGGATAATCCCCGCGGTAAATTCTGGTCTTAAGGTAATGGAACGCTCGCCTTTATCGAGAAAGGTGTACATCTCTTTTCTGACCACATCGCTCGATTCTCCGACCGACCGGACGAACAGTTCGCTATATTCGATGACCGGCGTTCTCACTTCTTGATAGCCAAAAAGCTCGGCGATTTGTTTGAGTAAATTTTCAATATAGGTAAAGCTAGTAGCTTCTTCACCGATGATGTCATGCGTACCTTTGACATTTTTAATAGACATAAAACCTCCTTAATGGATGAGGCGACTAACGCGATAAACCCCAGTGATACCTTTCAACAAGGTAAAAATATCATGTAAGCGTTTCGCATCGGAAACCATGATAGTCGCGCTGATGGTTGCCGATAAGTTTTGGGGATTGCTGCGAGCGTGTAGATTGTTGACCCCTACTTTATTATTGTTGAAAACAAACATGACATCCATCAATAAATTATTGCGATCGCTCGCTTCGATGATAATATCGACGGGATAGGAAGTGAATTCGATGTCATCGTGCCAAAATACTTCAATGACCCGTTCTTTTTCGTTTACGATGTTTGGACATTGCTTACGATGGACAGTAATTCCTTTTCCTTTGGTGATATAGCCGATGATATCATCGCCGGGAATGGGTGTGCAGCAGTTAGCTAATGAAATAGCGATATTTTCTGCCCCTTTACAATATACGGCACTGCCATCGGCTTTTGAATCTCTTCTTCTAGTTAAAGTCGTATAGTCAATCGGCCTTTTAATCTTAAAATATTCGATGATGGCATTAGCTGTCGGTTTTCTTCCCGAGACACCGATGAACAATTCATCTAAATCTTTGACTTCGAAATAATCTAAAAATTTAGAGTTATCGAGCATTTTCATCATCTCGGCTTCATCGATACCTCGATCGCGGAAAGCATCGGTACAACTCTGTTTTCCACGGGCGATTTTATCATCTCTTAGTAGTTCAGCGTTTTTCCTAGTGATAAATTTCTTAATCGAGGATTTAGCGATGCCTGAAACTACGAAATTGAGCCAGCCTTCGCTCGGCCCGATAGAATTTCTTGAGGTTTTAATTTCCACCATGTCACCGGTCTTTAATATGGTATTTAGGGGCACCATCATCCCATTGACGAGAGCTCCCACGCATTGATCTCCAATCTTAGTGTGAATGCGATAAGCAAAATCAACCGGAGTGGCATTAGTGGGAAGTTCGATAACTTTGCCTTTCGGTGTGAAAACGTAGATGTGCGAATCAAAAATATCGCGGTTTAAATTTTCCATGTATGTTTCTGCGGTATCGGTAACTGTTTCGTTAGAAAAAGAAACAAAATCTCTAAACCAGTGCAGTTTATTTTCGATATCTTTTTGTTCGGCCTGGGAATTGTAGCCGCCTTCTTTATAAGCCCAGTGAGCGGCGATGCCGGTCTCGGCGATTCGATCCATCTCTTTGGTTCGGATTTGTATCTCATAAAAATTGCCATCGCCCCCGACAATTATCGTGTGCAACGATTGATACATATTGGGTTTGGGCATGGCGATATAGTCTTTAAATCTACCAGGCACAGGCTTATACATCTGGTGAATAAAACCTAAGATTTCATAGCATTGAATTTCCGTGTTTGTGAGAATTCTAAGCGCTAAAATGTCATAAATCTCTTCAAATCGTCTCTCTTTGATATACATCTTGCGGTAAATCGAATAGATGGATTTGACCCGCGAAGAAATTTCAAAAGGGATTTCTTTCTGGAACAAAGAATCGGCAATTCTCTTTTTAATGTTGTCGAGATTTTTTTGTAAAACTTTGGTTTTCTTCGATAATAGTTTTTTGATCTCTTGATATTTTTCGGGTTCTAGATAGAATAAGCAAATATTTTCCATCTCACTTTTGATGACATCTAAACCTAGTCTTTCTGCGATGGGGACATAGACTTCGAGTGTCTCTTTAGAAATAGCTAATTGTCTATCTGGAGTCAAAGCATCTAGAGTTCTCAAATTGTGCAAGCGATCCGCTAATTTGATTAAGATGACACGGATATCTCGCGCCATTCCTAGAAAGATTTTTCTATGGTCTTCCGCTTGGAATTCTTCGCTGGTAATTTTGGAGAGCTTTAATCTTTGAATTTTTGTGAGAGAGTCGACAATCTTACTGACTTCATCCCCCCATCTCTTTTGGATATCTTCCACAGTAACGTCGGTATCTTCGACGATGTCATGGAGAAGGCCAGCGATTATCGTGTTTGGTCCCCCTTGTAAGGACGCTAAAATGTAGGCCACTTCTAAAAGATGGTGATAATATGGTTCACCTGATCTTCGAGTCTGTCCAGCGTGCTTTTCCAAAACAAAATGATAAGCGTCGACAATTCTTTGACGATCTTCTGGTGAAGAGATGTAAAGCATATAGACGTCTTCGACTTCTTGGAAAGTGCGCAAATGACGACCACTATCTACGGCAATATTCGTGTTCTCCATATACGTTATATATTAAAACATTTCATTCATTTTCGGAAGAAAATAAAGAAATAGTCAAGTATATGTCAATTAATTTGATCGGTAAATTGAAGCAAGAACAACTTGTGATAATACCCTTTTTTCTTTAGAAGAGCTTGATGAGTCCCTTTTTCAATTACTTCTCCATGTTGCAAAACGATAATCTGGTCAGCATTTTGAATCGTCGATAAACGATGGGCGACTACGAGCATCGTGCCGATGTTTTTAATCTTTTCTAAAGAGTCCTGAATGAGTTTTTCTGTTTCTGTATCGATGTTTGCAGTGGCTTCATCCAAAATGAGAATTTGTGGTTTATGTAAAACGGTTCGGGCGAAGGAAAGGAGTTGCCTTTGTCCTTGGGAGAAATTTTCTCCTCTTTGAATAACTTCTTCCTCCAAACCTTTAGGAAGTTTTTTTATAAATTTATCAGCATTCACATATTCGCAAACTTCTTTAATTTCTTCGTCGGTAAAGGAATCATCTCTTAAAGTGATGTTCGACCTAATTGTGCCGGTAAACAAGAAAACATCTTGAAGCATTTGACCGACCGCCTTTCTCAAACACTTGACTTCGAGGTCTGCGATGTCGATATCATCGATAAGTATTTGTCCTTTTTGTATTTCGTAATTTCTGACAATTAGAGATAAAATCGTGGTCTTGCCCGCGCCAGTCGCCCCCACGAAAGCCACAGTTTGTTTAGGTTCAACGATGAAGGAGACATCTTTTAAAATCCATTCATCTTCCTTATAGGCAAACCAAACATTACGGAATTCAATCTTGCCTTCAAAGTGATCGATATGGAGAGCATTGGGTTTATCAGTCGATTCAGGTTTAACATCGAGAAGGTTAAACAATCTCTCGCTAGATGTCGTGGCTCTTTGAATTTGATTTAGTTGATCAGCAATGTTCTGAACGGGATTAAAAAACCGCGATAAATACAAATAAAAAGCGACAATTTCTCCGGCGCCAAGCGATAGATAAATACCGACAATAAAGGTGACCGCTAGAGCGGCATAATATAAGAAAGTGATAAAAGGACGATAACCCGCGAAAGCTAAAACTGCTTTAGATTTAGTTTTTCTTAGCTGCTCGTTCTTAACATTAAACTCTTTTTCTTTTCTTTTTTCTTGATTAAAAATTTGAATGATGTTCATCCCCGAGAGATTTTCATTTAAGAAAGCGTTTAATTCAGAAGTATATTGTCGCTCCTTCCGCCAGATTTTCGTAATGACTTTTCTAAAAATAAAGGAAGAAACGAACACGACAATCACGAAGAGAGTGAGGACGAGCGATAGTTTAACCGATAGGTAAAACATTATCGCATAAACCCCTAAAATAGTTAGAATGTTGCGGAGCAAAGAAACGATGACATTGGTAAATAGTTCGCTCATCGCGGTCGTATAGTTGGCCACTCTTGTCACTAGAGAACCGACTGGCATAATATTAAATTGATTTTGCGACATATTTTCGATGTGAGTGAAAACTTCCATTCTTAGTTTATAGACAATTCTCTGACCGGTTTTTTGTAAGATCATTCCCTGGATGTATACGATTATTTGGCTAACTATCGATAAGACAAAATAGCCGATTGATAAACCGATAATAAAAGATAGAGGTTTTCCTAAATCTCCTAAAGCATCCGTTATATCGCGGAGCGTTAAAGGTAAAATAGTACTGATACCAACGCTCACTAATATTAGTAAAAAAGCGAGAAGAAAGGCTTTCCATTCCGGTAAAATAAAATACAGCAAACGTTTGATCATCGTTTTCATTGGAATCTTTTTATCACCAAAAAGTTTCTCATTGTCTTTAGTCATTTTCCGGTACTCCTTCCACTTCTTTTTCTAACTCTTGTAGTTTAACCATCCTCTGGAAGGTCGGTGAATTTTTTAATAAATTTTGTGGGGTATCAAAGGCATCTAACTCTCCCTCGTTTAAAACGATAATCTTGTCTAGATGTTGAACCGTGGATACTCGCGAAGCCACGACCAAAGTAGTTTTGCCTTTTCTCTCGGTGGCGATATTGTGTAAAATTGCTTCTTCGGTTTTACTATCGACCGCGCTTACGGAATCGTCCATGATTAAAATTGGAGAATTCTTAACGTAGGCTCTAGCGATGGAAACTCTTTGTTTTTGGCCCCCAGAAAGAGTAACGCCCCTCTCTCCAGATACCGTTTGATAGCCATCAGAAAAACCTTGTATATCTTCATCGACACCCGCAAATTTTGCTCCTTGTACGGCTGTTTCTAAAGTGCCGTTGCTCAGTCCAAAATTAATATTGTTTTCAATGGTGTCAGAAAAGAGGAAATTATCTTGAGGAACATAAGCGATTTGATTTCTTAAAGAGTGGATATCCAAAGTCGTGATATCGTGCCCATCGATAAATAGAGTGCCAGGCTCCAAATTGTAGATCATCAGTAAAACGTTGACTAATGTGGTTTTACCACATCCAATTTTTCCGACGACACCGATTGATTCGCCCGCATTAATTGTTAGGTTGATGTTTTTTAAACTCGGCGTGGAAGAGCTGGGAAAAGAAAAACTAAAATCCTTGTAGGTAATCTCCCCCTTGATCTCTTTTAATTCGTAGGCATTATCTGGTGATTTAACGACAATTTCCGTATCCAAAAAAGCATTGATGCGTTTTAATGACACTTTGCTTCTTGAATACATGGTGACGATTTGTCCTAAGGCAATCATCGGCCAAATAAGAATGTCTAAATAACCGATAAATTCGATTAATTTGTCGGGTTCTAACGACATTTCATAACCAAAAATAACTACTGGCTCTCCTCTAATAAAGGCCCAAGCGAACCATCCTCCGAACAATAGAACCATCGAAAATACCAAAGCCACGATTGTTTCAATTAGGACATTAATTATCATATATGCCCTAGCAAAAGAGATATTAGCGTCAGCGTTCTTTTTTGCAACCTTAGCGAAAGATTGAATTTCTTTCATTTCTTTGACAAAAGCCTTAATCACGCGAATTCCTGTAAAGTTTTCTTGTGCAAAGTCGTACAAAGAATCATAGGCTTTTTGTCGATCTTCCCATGTGGACATGACGATTTTTTCGGCAAAGGCCCCTAATATGATGATGATGACCGAAGGAATTAAACAGAGCAATGACATGACTAGGTCCAAATTGATCATTTTGGTAATCGTCATTACGGAAAGAAATAAAGAATCGACGAGCATGATGGTTCCCCACGAAAAATATTCGGCGACGGTTTCTAAATCATTGGTAAACCAAGACATGATACTGCCGACTTTGTTTTCGTGATAAAACTGACGAGGTAGAGCCTCGGCTTTTAAAAACATCTCGTGACGAATTTCTGATTCGATACGATGGGAAGCGTTAAACAAGGTAATTCGCCATAAAAAACGGCCGAGAAACAAACCCGCGGCCACGAGTAAAACATATATTCCTAAGGTAATAATGCGATCGGTATCGCCATTATTTTGTAAAATTCTCACTACTTCCCCTAAATACTCCGGAATGAAAAGTTGAATAAAATCCACCGCGAGTAAAGCGGCGATGCCCACGAGGAACAAGAAGGCATATTTTATATAGTAACGATTGATGTGACGACCAAATAACATTGTTTTAACCTAATGAATAAAATATTAACATACTTAAATGTTAAAACAATAAAAATCATCACAAACTGGCGAAAAATATTTTAATTGTAATAAACGATAATTTTTTCGATGACCGCACGGGCTGTTGCCACTTTAATTTTGACAGAATTAGAAATTTCTTCTAAGGCATACACGCATTCGGTTGTTTCGATTTCGTCTTCATTTTCGGAATCTACTTCTTCTCCGAGTTTTATATAAGGTTTATCGTTGACAGCAATAGCGACGTTGTGATCCACGATTAATTCATCTTTATTGAAAGAATTATCGACGTAACTATAGGGTTTAGCTTCGATTACTACCGCATCGATGTTTACGTTAAAAGTAAAGGTTAAAGCTCCGTCGTTTTTAGGCAGGGTTGAACCGATAAAAAGTATGCCCTCTTCCTTGGTGCCCACATATTGAGGTTCTCCTAAAGAGCTAAAAGCCTCACCATTAGTAACATTCAAATAACCACTGAGCACATCTACATCGGTGATGTTAGAAGCGTTTTCGTTGATATTTTGGAAAGTGATAATTGCGGAACTATACCCCTCCTTATCGAAGGTATCTCCAGAGTAATAATAATAGGAGGTCGGCGCACCATCAGCGCTAGCGGAAAAGCTTTTGTCTAAACCCGCACTGTGATGTTGTCCCTCATTAAAACCAAATTCAAAACCTTCGCAAGCCATTAAAACGAACGCTAGAAAAGGGAACAGATAATAAATTTTCTTTTTCATATTTCTAGTATGACACAATTTACACCATTAGTATGACATAATTTATTTTTTTTCGCTGTCAAAAATTTCACTGATCACAAATTCGACAGTATTTTTGCTATAAAAATTAGATAAACGTAAGGTTCCAATTAAATCTACATACTGGTATTCTGCCATTTTTTCTTTGGAGAAATAAAAACCATTTATCTTAGCGTTATTCCCAATGGAAGTAATGATGTGCTGCCCATCTCGAGAATACATTAAGGAAGCAACTCTAATATGAGAAAGAATAAATTTTGGGGCGGGCCAACTTTCTCCAAAAGGGGAAAGCGAATTGATGAGATCGAAGTTATCAAAAGTGATTTCGTTAATATATAAAGGAATAACATCTTCTTTCTTCTTGACGATTTTGGTTTCTGCAGCGAGAGCGATGAATTTGCTTTTAAACTCTCGATATTTTTCTTTTTTAATCGTACATCCACCCGCCATAGAGTGGCCGCCAGAAGTTTCTAATAAGTAATCTAATTTCTTAAAGGCATCGACGACATTAAAACCCTTAGGAGCACGACCAGACCCCTTATAAAATTCACCACTTTGATCTAGAGCAAAAATCAATGTGGGTTTTTGATATTTTTTTACAAAGGAATTAGCAATTAAACCGATTACTCCTTCTTTTTCTGGCACGATTTCCACAATGGCAGCACCCGAAACATCGATAGTTTCTTTGCTATTTTCACTTGCGTTTTTCGTCAAATCTTTTCTTTCATCATTGACGAAATTTATCCCTTTATTGTAGTTTAAAAGTAGTTCGGGGTCATCGCTCGTTAAAAACTCGATGATTTTTCTTAGGCTTTCATCGTCATCAATCAAGCGACCAATCGCGTTGATTTTCGGAGCGATACGCATGCCAATACTCCATTCGTTAAATAGATCTTTTTCTTTTAACAAATCAATACTTAAAAATAAATTTTCTCGATAGTTCTCAATGACTAATTTTACTAAATTGCGATTATATTCTTTAAGGGGCATCATATCGGAAATTACAGATATGGCCGCTAAAACGGATAAATATGGGTCAAATCTCCCTAAAAAAGCCGTGGCAAACATAAAAGTGATAAAACCCGCGCTTGTGGGTATCTCCCCAAAATTTGAGATGGAGGGATGTAAGATACCATCAGCGTCAGGGAGGGTCACATCCGGTTGATGGTGATCGATAATCAAGACCTTTAAACCGTGTTCTTTGGCGTAAGAAATTCCCTCAAAAGCCGTCAAACCGTTATCGACTGTAATGATTAAATCGTAGCCGCCATTGACGATTTCTTCCGCTCTTTTTTTGTTCAGTCCATAGCCGTCTACATACCGGTTAGGAACATGATACGATATAGGGTAATTGATTTCGTCGAACATCTTCACCAAAATAGAAATGGATAAAATGCCATCAGCATCGTAATCGCCGTAGATAAAAATCTTTTTATTTTGGTCTAAAGCTTCTCTTAATAAAGCGACGCATGACTCCATATTGTCAAAGCGATGATTAAGAGCAAAATTATCGATGGTAATCGGGGCAGTCAAACGAGCGTAATCCTGCTCGCTAATACGATAATAATCTAATAATCGTTCTAATAAGGGTTTCATAAATTAATTAAGATAATAAAAAATAAAAGGCTGCGAACCTGCAGCCTCTAGTGTTAATAATCGTTAATACCGATAAAGATTGCTTCTTCAGGTTCGGCAGATTTACTGACACGAGCTGGGCGAGCTTTCTTTTTCTTTTTTGGTTTTGGTGTTCTAAGCATAATCTTGGCTAAAATCTTATGGAAGAAATGCGCACAAGGAGCGAACAAAAATAGCACCGCCACCACGGAAGCGGACGCCCCTAAAATGATGAGTAGGAAAATCCAGGACAGGACTCCACTTGTAAAAGCAAAGTAATTAACACTTAAATATAAGACTAAAATGAAAGAAATAATAATTGGTGTTGAAGATAGAGAATTGGCTTTGTTTAATAACTCACCTCTTGTTTCCACAGAATTATCTCTGATGCGTTCATCAGCGAGCAAAGATCTTTCTTTGTCCATCAATAGGACAATCATTGTTGAAACAAAAAAGGCGACGAATGGCAAAGCCACACCGACATAAGAAGTCACTGGTAAAAAGTGTAATAACGAGAAAATACCAGCGGTAATAGTCACGGTAACAACATTTAATAGTAAGGATGCCAAACCACGAGTCAAGCGATATCTAAGTAAGAGATATAGTCCACCGATACCTAAACCGACAATCGTTGCCACATAAATAGGAGCGAAAGAAGGATGGTCGGCATTGACGCGGACGCTATTCTTGAGAGATAGTTCCACATCGGGACTAAAATTCAAATTAGCGCCTGTGATGGAATTGAGCGTATCCATCGTAAAGAAGACGGAAGCCTCTTCGTTAAATAGTTCGTGGTTATTGTTATCGCGATAAGAAATGACTTCTTCTCCGTCTAGGGGTCGATCGAAATTAATGCGATAGTAAGCATAATAAACGGTGTCGACACCAGAAGCGGTCGATTCGTAGCGCGAGACATAGTCATAGTTTTCCACTTCGACAATATCCACTAATTTTTGGTTATCTAAATATGAATGAGCCAGCATGGTGTCAATTTTTGCTTTGATATCAGCACTCAAAGCGGTATTTTCTTCAGTGGCCGACGTGTATTCGACATAAATCTGACTATTTCCGTAGGCAGGAGTAGTATGATAAACCGCTCCATCGTTTAAAGAACCGAAGACGATTAGTGAAGTGACAGAGGCCACCAGTAAGATTAAGGAGACAATGGCGATTGGTTTTTGTCTTTTTCTAAAATCTTTTTCGGCATTCGGTCCATAATATTTTTGTTTTTCTTCTTCTAAAACATTGGGAACTTGATCGTCAGAAACGTCGAACAAGTCGTAGCGGCCCGCTAATTTTTGCTCGTTAGTGATGAGCCACAATAGGCCGCGCAATCCTAGTAGATTGATAACTAATGAAATTAAACCACCGATAATGGTCACGACGGCAAAGGCTTTCATGATAATTCCGCCGAGCAAGTAACAAGAAACACCGATAGCCACTAAAATAACATGGACATCGATAATCGGTAGAAAAGCTCTTTTGTAAGCTTCTTCGTTAGCTTTTTTAAGACTTCTTCCACGGTAGCATTCTTCCTTAATTTTATTTAGATAAATAATGCCAGATACAATACTAGCGATTGCTAAGGTTAGCAGACCGATGAGAGTAGCGATATTAAACTCAACGCCAAAGGAGATGACTAATATTAGACCGAGATAAGTCGAAACGAGAGTGGTTGTTATGACACTTAGCGCTCCCAAGCGATAAAAATAAATTAAGAGTAAGGCGGTAACAGCAATTGCACATAGGGTAGCAATAAGAATTCGGCTAAATGCTACCGTCATGTGGTTGCCTAAAGCAAACAAATCTTCCACCCATAAATCAGCTTTGTGAGAAAAGAGAAATTCAACGTGATATCTCATTTCTCCAGAATTTAATAAATTGACAAAATAACGGCCGTTTTCATAAGCGTCCTTTAATGATTCAGGAGTGATTTCCTGGCCTTCTTCAATTCCTGGACGAATATAGGACCGTAGAGCATCATTTTTATCATCGAGAAAGGGATTTGCGGCATCAAAAGTCATCAAGATTTTATTGGCAATGGTCGGATCGTAAGTATCTGGACTATTTTGATTGATTTTAGAATAGGAATAATAATCTTCGATATAGTTATACCATAGGTATAAATAGGCAAAATGTATTTCTTCTCCTTCTCCTTCTTCTCCTTGTCCACTATCGGATTTTTGGACGACTTCCCCGGTGCCACTATCAGCCATTTCTTTAGCTTCTGTATAAACAGCTTGGAACATTTCGTTATCAAAATTAATGGGGATAACCACGGCAGGCAAGCCGTTAGCAGAGGTTTCCAGATAAGCTTTTTTATCGGGATTAAGAAATTCAGTAGCGAGAGCATACGTTTCTTTTGAATTTGAAATAGCTAGAGTAGCATTGAACGATAAATAATTTTCTATAATGCGATATTGTTGATCGGTATCTTGGGTAAAACTAACTTTGATGGTATCGTTTCCTTGAGTTTCAATTTTATAGCGGGAAATCTCTGCAGTTTTTAATCTTTCCTCCATAATTTTAGCGGTTTCTTTAACTGCTTCATCATTGCCAAAAACAAATTCCTTATCAATGTTTCCGTCATCATCTTTTTGCATGACGCGGAACACCAACTCTCTGCCTGATTCAAACTCAATATTACTGTCAATTTTGGTAAATACAGTATTAAATGTTGCTCCAATCATTAATAGTGAAGTTGCGGTTATGATAATATGTGACCATAATCTGCGCATATCTAGTCCTCCCATGATGCTCATGCAAGCATCCACTTGCCAAGCGACGTCATTGATTAATATATATTAATTACATAAGTAATTCAACAAATAATTGGTCGATTTTACAAAAAAAATAGAACAAGCGAGACTTGTTCTTTTTTGGCGCGCTAGTTTAAAATTATTAAAATAATTTTGTCTGATGTTTGATTTTTAGGTGTTGGTAGGCCTTATCGGTGGCTATTCGACCACGTGGTGTGCGATTGATTAAACCGATTTGCAATAAGTAAGGTTCATAAACATCTTCTAAATTATCGATTTCTTCACCGGTAGCACTCGCTAAAGTCTCTAAACCTACGGGACCACCTTTAAATCTTTCGATGATAGTTTTTAGATAACAAACATCAACATCATCCAAGCCGAGTTCATCAATTTTTAACGCTTGTAAAGCCGTTAAGGCATTTTTAGTGGTAATGTGATTTTGCCCTTCGTAATTAGCAAAATCTCTCACCCTTTTAAATAGGCGATTGGCGATACGCGGAGTTCCTCTAGAGCGCTTTGCGATTTCTAAAGCCGCCTCATCATCGATGGTGGTATTGAAAACTTTAGCGGTTCTTCTAACGATTTGTAAACATTCATCGATATCGTAAAAATCTAACTTTTCGCAAATGCCAAAGCGCGACCTCAGTGGCGAAGACAAATTGCCCGCGCGAGTTGTCGCCCCAATCAAAGTGAAGGGAGGTAAATCGATTGTCAAAGTTCGAGCGGTCGTATCGCGATTAATCACCACAGAAAATTTAAAATCTTCCATGGCATTATATAGAGTTTCTTCGACGATTCTCGGTAAACGATGGATTTCATCTATAAAAATGACATCTCCACCATTTTTATCTAAATTAGATAAAATAGCGGCTAAATCCCCAGGCTTTTCCAGAGCGGGACCACTGACATAGTGAATCTTTGCATGCATTTCATTTGCGACTATATAGGCGAGAGTTGTTTTGCCGAGACCCGGTGGACCGTAAAACAGTGAATGATCAAGAGGCTCATCGCGATGTAGAGCCGCGCCGATAAAAACTTTCAAGTTGCGCTTTAAATCTTTTTGACCGATGTACTCATCGAGAGTTTGCGGTCTTAAAGATAACTCTTCTTGAGCTTCACTCATATCTTTGTTGGCATCGAGTAGTCTTGACATATTATTTCCTTAATTTCTTTAGAGCGATTTTTAAAACATCTTCCGCGGAAGCATTTTTCTCATTAATCGTTGCTAAAACGCGGTCGATAGCCGCCCCTTTAAATCCGAGCACTTTAAGAGCGTCATACACTTCTTCATAAACGCTCGGATCACCTTTGATACCAGTTAGTTCGCCTTTCAAGTCTAAAATTATTTGACCCGCGGCCTTCACTCCAATTCCAGGTAATTTTTTTAAGTAGGCAATGTTATTTGCCGCAATCGCGTTTTTTATCCCCTCGACCGTGGTTGCGGACAAAGCATTAATCACGGTTTTAGGACCTAGTCCTTTAACTTTTATCAGAGATAAAAATACTTTCTTTTCCTCTAAAGAAGAGAAACCCACTAAATACTGGTCATCTTCTCTAACGACTGTGTAAGTGTATAAAAATACTTCTTGGTTTAAAGAATAGTCATCGACGTGGCTCACTAAAACTTGATAACCCACATCGCGGACATCCACCACGATAGTATCGCCATCGATCGTCGTTATTTTGCCTCTTAGAAAATAAATCATGAAACCTCCAAAATTTAAAAAACTAAAATAAATAAAATTATCAGTAATAGAATCGATAGAGCACTAAGAGAAGCCGAAAGGATAATCGCTTCGTTTTTGTTAACCGTCATTCTTCTTCCCTTTCGAAAGGCTTGGCCATGGGGATGGCCTCGACTTTATGGCGAGATATTTTATGAAGATGCTCGATTCTATCTTTGACTTTTTCATCGACTGGTTTGCCCAACAAATAAGCATCTAAATCTTTATAGGTCACACCCATCTCATTCTCATCGGTTTGGCCTTCAAATAAGCAGGCACTAGGGACACGTTTAATAATTTCGGAAGGGATGTTGAGCATTTTAGCCGCTGCGACTACTTCGCTTTTTAATAGATGAGCGATGGGTAACAAATCACAAGCGCCATCACCATATTTCGTAAAGTAACCCGTATATCTTTCCGCGGCGTTATCTGTCCCGATGACTAGACCATGCTTTTCTTGAGAAACAGCATATAATACCGCCATTCTGATGCGGGCCTTTAAGTTACCAAGATTTACTTTATCTAAAGATAAACCCGCAACTAGAGCTTGTTTCTTAAATTCATTAAATACTTCCGTTCCATCGTAAACTAAATAATTGATGTCTAGTTCGCGACACAACTTTCTAGCATAAAGAGCATCTTCTTCCATAGAATTTATAGGAATTATCACCCCTAACAATCGATCTTTACCGACCGCCTTTTTGGCTAAGGCCGCACACACCGAGGAATCTAAACCACCAGATAAACCTAGGATGTAAGTTTTAGCTTTGGCATCCTCTAGATATTTTCTTAAAAACTGAACTATTTCCTCGAGATATTGAACTAATTTCATAATCATCACCTTATATATTCAAACTGAAAATCATCAAGAAAGATTGTGTCACCATCTTTAGCGCCGAGGTTTTCTAACACATCCTCGATTCTCAAAGAACGGATTTTGCTCATCAAGACCATGATACCTTCATCGGTCGAGAGATTTGTCATACGATAAAATTTTAACATTTTTTCACCGCCAATGGACCAAGTATTAGCGTTTATTTTTTCAATAGTAAAATAAGGCTCTTCTTCTTCGAGTGTATAAACCTTGTGATCGAGAAGTTGCTCTTCCTCATCAAAGAGTGGAAATTCTGGGGTCGTTTTTAACAACTCTTCACAGCGATACAAGACTTCATCGATATTTTCATCTAGCAAAGCGGAGATGGGGATGATTTCCTGATTGATTTGCTTTTTTAAAATTTCATATCTCTCTTTAGCCCCTTCTTCATCCATTTTACTAGCCACGAGAATTTGTGGTCTTTTTGCTAGAGCAAAACCATAGGCTTTTAGCTCGTTGTTGATGATGCGATAGTCCTCAAATGGATCTCTCCCGGTATTCGACAAGTCAATGAGATGAACGATAACCCGACATCTTTCGATATGCCTTAAAAATTGAAGTCCTAACCCTTTCCCTTGATGAGCTCCTTCGATTAAACCAGGTAGATCCGCCATAACGAAGGAAGAGCCATCTTTTAAGGAAACCACCCCTAGATTAGGAACAATGGTCGTAAAAGGATAGTCAGCAATTTCTGGTTTGGCCGCACTGACAACACTGAGCAAAGTGCTTTTACCAACACTCGGAAAGCCAACTAAACCGACATCGGCGAGTAATTTTAATTCTAAAATAAGGCGTTTTCTTTCTCCGGGTTCCCCATTTTCTGCAATCCTTGGCGCGCGATTCGTCGAACTTTTAAAACAACTATTTCCTCGACCACCTCGACCGCCTTTTGCCACTCTTAAAATTTTTCCATCGGTATTTAAATCGCCTAAAAATGTTTTATCTTTTTCCAAAAAAACTACGGTTCCTATCGGAACATCGACAATGATATCTTTAGCATATTTTCCATATTTATTTTTATTTTCGCCTTTTCCACCATCATCGCCAATAAAGGTTTTGCTGAAGCGAAAATTTATAAGAGTATTGACTTTTTTGCTCGCTCTTAAATAGATTGAAGCGCCGCGTCCTCCATTTCCTCCAGCAGGACCACCTCTTGGTACATTTTTTTCACGAAGAAAAGCGATGGCTCCATCGCCACCTTTACCGCTTCTTACTTCAATAATCGCGCGATCGATAAACATAGATATATTATGAATATAATAACGGGAAAAATCAAATAAAAAGACCACTTAAATGTGGTCTCATCTTCTAGTTTATTCTTGGGGAACAACTCTTACGACTGTTCTTTTTTTACCAGAACGTTCGTATCTTACTACGCCGTTAGCCACCGCAAAAATAGTATCGTCTTTACCCCTTTTGGTATTGACCCCTGGGTAAATTTTCGTTCCTCTTTGACGATAGATGATGCTACCCGCATGACACCATTGCCCATCAGCGACTTTAGCACCGAGTCTACGACCAGCAGAATCACGTCCGTTTTTTGTGGAACCGACACCTTTTTTACTAGCAAAGAGTTGTAAATTTAATTTAAACATCATCATAATTTTTCTCTTTTCTACCGAATTAATCATCGGTTTTAATTTCGATGAATTCTCGATTGCTTTCTTGTATAGTTTTTAACCCACATACAATTGTTTCAATCACTGTTTCATCGTGAGCATCTAACGGAGCACTAGTTTTAAATAATGCCTGCCCTTCTTCCAATATAATGTCATAGGAGTTAACGTTATGAAGATTGTTGAAACCTCCAGTGATGACTGCACTAACAGCGGCACAGACTAAGTCTTTTCCAAATTCCGCACTATTAGCGTGACCTTTAACTTCTAGGAAATTAATTTGTCGATTAGATGCGTGACCAATTTTGACTTTTATCATAATTAGCCGTCGATGGTTTCAACTACTAAGCAAGTATAAGGTTGACGATGACCGATGGTCTTGCGAACATTTGCTTTTGATTTGTACTTGAACACGCGAATTTTTTTACCTTTGCCTTGTTTTTCCACTTTGGCTGTTACTTTAGCGCCATCGACATATGGACTCCCAACTTTTACGGTTTTATCCCCGAGTAAGAGAACTTTGTCAATCGTCACTGTGGAACCGACTTCAGCATCGAGTTTTTCAACGTAGATTTTAGAACCGACTTCTACGCGAACTTGTTTGCCCCCAGTTTCAATTATTGCGTACATAATGTCCCTCCCCTATTTTTCAATCACTAAGTACTCGCTATTAAGGTACTTAATCAAGATTTATAACCTTTTCTAAGCGGTTGTAGCTAGTGAGGCGACAACGCCAGTAATATAACATAAGTTATAAAAGCGTTCAACAATTTTTGTTATTCATTTCAAAATTGCCTTCTTCTATAAAGGTACAGTCGTGAAAAAAGGAATAATAACCTCTTAGGCAAACGATGATATGATCTAGCAATTTTATTCCGATGTGTTCAGACTTTTCTTTGAGATTTTTAGTGAATTTGATATCGGCTTTACTCGGTGATAATGAAGCTTGAGGATGATTGTGAATTAAATAAAAATAATGGCCATTATAAAGCAACAACAACCTTAATATTTCACGATAATCCACGGATAGAGTATTGGAATTTCCCTTATATAAAGTCGTTTCATGAATGATCTGTTTGCTCTTATCGAGAATGATGACAATTAACACTTCTTGTTTTAAGCTACCTAAAAACATCTGATATCTTTTAAACAATGATTCCGTAGAAACTAACACTTCTTTTTCATAAACAAGTTGTTGTTTGTGATGGATTCTTTTAGCGATTTCCATCACCGCGGCTAGTTTTAAAGCATTCGTGGTTTTCAAACCTTTGAACCGCTTAAAATATTGATAAGGTTGATTTAAGAGTCCATCTAAATAATGGACTTCATACATGATATCTCTAGCGATATCTAAAGAAGAATGGCCCACGGTTCCACTGTTGATTATTAGGGCTAGTAATTCTTCGTCTTTTAGTCGGTCAATGCCAAAACGCTTGGCTTTTTCTCGGGGTTTATCAAAAGGATCTAATTCATTGATTTTACCCATTCCAAGAAAATTTCCAACCGCCGGGCACGGTCACTCCGCCTTTACTCGAACGGAACAAACGATAGATGACCACCGCCATGACGGCAATCGTAATTAGAGCCATCACCGTCGTAACAGTAATCGCTTCGCCAACCCGATGGCTTTGCATTTCTTCGATGCTTAAAAGTTTGTATTTCATAAAAAAGTCCTCCTACTTAACTAGTAGGAAGATTTTTGATGTTTTGTCTAAAATTAAGATAATTTGGATAGTTTATCTCGCAAAACGGCAAGGTTTTCTTGGTGTTTTGTTAATTTTTCTCTTTCTAAATCAATTTTTTCTTGAGGAGCTTTCGCTAAGAAGTTAGCGTTATTAAGCATATTTTCACATCTTTTGATTTCGCTAATTAAAACCTCGATATCTTTATTTATTTTAGCGATAACTTCTTTTTTGTTTATATTATCAGTAATAAATAATTCTGCTTCATTATAAACGTGGCTTTCACCTTTATGATGCGAAGTGTTAACTAATTTAATATCGGAAAAAGTGAACCTTTTTAGGTATGTTAAAAAACCATCGAATACTTCTTTCTTTAAGTATAAAGATAAGGATAATTTAGCGTTAGGTGCTAAAGAATTTTCGATTTTATAATGTCTGACATCTTTAATGAGGTTGAACAATAAATCGACTTGATAATCGCGATTTTCATCGACCATATCACCTTCGTATTGTGGATAGCTTTCTAGCATTACGGAAGGTAAGTGAGAAGGTAAAGAACAATATAATTCCTCAGCGATAAATGGCGTATATGGAGAGATTAACAAGATGATGTTTTTTAAGCATTTCAAAAGGACAGCTTTTGTCGCCGCAACTTGTTCTAGATTGTCGCTCGATAAGGCCACTTTGCTCATCTCTAGATACTGCGAACAAAAATCATCGTAAACGAAATTGTATAAATGACTGCTCGCCGCGTTAAAATCGTATTTTTCCATATTGAAAGTCACATTATTGATACAACGATTCAAACGATTTATTATCCATTGGTCTAGAGGAGATAACATCTCTTTGGTGAGGGGAGTTTCAACATAATCTTCGCCTAAAACGGACAGAACATAACGGGCGGAATTCCATATTTTGTTCAAATAATTGCTCGAAGCCTGAACTTTTTCATCGATATAGCGCATATCTTGTCCTGGAGTGCTGTTCGTCGTTAAGAAGTACCGCAATGCATCCGCGCCATAATCTTTTATGACTTGCAAAGGATCGACACCATTGCCTAGAGTTTTACTCATCTTGCGGCCTAATTCATCTCTTACTAAACCGTGGATGACTACTTGCTTGAATGGTCTTTCGTTAGCCATCTCTAAACTTTGAAAAATCATTCTGCTGACCCAGAAAAATATGATGTCATAACCCGTCACTAAAACATCCGTGGGAAAATATCTTTTGAAATCCTCCGTTTCGTTGGGCCAACCCAAAGTGGAAAAAGGCCATAAGGCACTCGAAAACCACGTATCTAAAACATCGCTTTCTTGCGTCCAATTTTCTATGTCTTCTGGCGCTTCTATAGAAACACACAGCTCCCCAGTTTTATTATGGTAATAAGCGGGTATCCGGTGTCCCCACCACAGTTGACGAGAAATACACCAATCTTCGACTTTTTCCATCCATTGGATAAAAACTTTTTCAAATCTTTCGGGGATAAACTCCACTTTTTTATCAGTATTTTCTTGATTTTTGATGGCCTTTTCCGCTAGAGGTAACATTTTTACAAACCATTGTTTAGAGAGCATGGGTTCGATAATCGCGTCGCTTCTTTCGCTGTGCCCCACCGAGTGAATTATTTCTTCTTTTTTGACAAAATTACCTTCTTTTTCGATGTTTTTAACCAATTTTTCACGACAAACGAAACGGTCTATCCCTTGATAAGAGCCACACTTTTCATTCATCGTCGCATCCTTATTAAAAATAATGGGACGTTCTAAATTATATTTTTCGCCGAGAACAAAATCGTTAGGATCGTGCGCAGGTGTGCATTTCATCGCACCGGTCCCGAAGCTGACATCGACATAGTCATCGCTGATAACCGGTATCGCTTGATGATTCGCGGGATTTATAACCTTTTTTCCAATAAAATTGACGTATCTTTTATCTTGGGGATTCACTACTACACACACATCTCCGAACATCGTTTCTGGTCGAGTGGTAGCCACCACTAGAAAGTCGGAATTGTCTTCGAGGCGATATTTAAAATAGTACATAAATCCTCGGTCGTCTTGATGGATGACTTCGACGTTGCTGAGCGCAGTCATTTGGACAGGATCCCAATTGATAATCCGTTCACCTTGATAGATTAATCCCTTGTGATATAAATCGACAAATACTGTTCTAACCGCGTAATTTAATCCTTCATCGAGCGTGAATCTTTCTTTACTGTAATCGAGCATTAAACCCATCTTGGCCCATTGTTCGTGGATGGCGTTAGCATATTCATCTTTCCATTCCCAAGCCCACTTTAAAAACTCTTCACGGGTGATTTTTGTGACATCTCGGCCCATTTTTCTCAACTTTTCCATGACTTTAGCTTGAGTGGCGATGCCGGCGTGATCCATACCAGGAAGATATAAAACATCAAATCCCTGCATCTTTTTATATCGAGCAATGATGTCTTGAATAGTGTTGTCACAAGTGTGACCAATATGTAATTTTCCCGTGACATTTGGAGGGGGGATGACAATGCAAAAGGGTTCTTTAGAAAGATCACCACTAGCAAAGTAACCCTTATTTTTCCATCGTTCATATTTATCTTTTTCGACTCGCCGATGATCGTATCTTTTTTCTAGCATACTTTTTCCTCAATAAATAAAAAACGTCCTACCTAAGGACGCCTCAGCGCGGTACCACCTTAGTTCGCAGATATCATCCACGCACTTAATTAACCTATTATCGCTAGGTAACTATTCCTCCAAAGCGACCTTCATTTCTTTTCGTTATCGAGCTTCCACCATCCTCGACTCTCTATTAACGAAGGGAGAAACTACTCCTCTTCTTCACTGGACCTAGAATCATTATACTAAATTAAAGCCTTTTCTCAATACCTTTTCTCAAAAGGTTAAGAGAAGAAGATGACTGAATTGAAGCGTAGTAAATATCATCTAAAACTAGTTGTTTTTCTCTTAAATGTTTCTCTAAAGCCGCTTTTTCTTTTTGGTTGACTTTATCGATTTTAGTGATGACTAGATAATAGGGAAGATTATACTGCCTCAAGTAATCAATGATTTGTTGATCATCTTCATTGATTGTTCTCCGAGCGTCGAGTAACACCAGCACTAATTTTAGTTCGTTATTATTTAAAAAATATGAAGTCATCATCTTGCTAAATAGCTTATCTAAATTAATCCCTCCCCGAGCGTAGCCATATCCTGGGGCATCCACTAGGTAGAAGCGGTTATCGATATCGTAATAGTTGAGCAGACGGGTGTGACCAGGTTTTTTTGAGGTGAAAGCTAGTTTCTTCTTATTAGTAAGAGCGTTAATTAAAGAAGATTTACCGACATTGGATCTGCCGACGATTAAAACCTCAGGCTTAATTTCCTGAGGTTTGCTTTCTCGATTAGGACAAGATTTGATAAAAGTGGCGTTATTAAAATCGATCATAATTACACAAAACACTCTTTGACGGCGTCATCGACATTTTCCATATAAGTAATTTGCAAACTTTCTTTCACTTCAACGGGCAGTTCGTCGACATCTTTTTTATTGTCTTTTGGGACGATAATTTTTTTGATACCACTTCTTAAAGCGGCGAGAGATTTTTCTCTTAGACCACCGATAGGTAAGGTTCGACCTCTCAAGGTCACTTCACCCGTCATCGCGACATCAGGAGATACCGCTCGTTTGCTGAGACAGGAAATAATAGCACATGCTATTGCGACACCGGCGCTCGGGCCATCCTTCGGAACCGCTCCTTCTGGAACGTGGATGTGAATGTCGTTATTCGCGAAAACATCGGGGTCAATGACGAAATGTTCTGCATTGGCTTTAACATAATCTAGAGCAATACTAGCGCTTTCTTTCATGATGTTGCCTAAGTGGCCAGTTAATATTAAGTTGCCCTTTCCTTTAAAGTAATTGACTTCAATCGGTAAGATATCGCCGCCATATTCAGTATAAGCTAGACCAGTTACCACACCAATTTGTGGTTCTTTCTCCTTCTGTGTATCTTCAAAAGGCGGAGTTAATAAAAATTCACGAGCCTTATCAGGATCGATAATCGTCTTGCCAATTTTAGGATTTTTAACATAGTTAACCGCTACTTTTCTTAAGCAAGAAGCGATCTTTCTTTCTAATTCACGAACCCCCGCTTCTCTCGTATAAGAACGGATGATAAACTTAATAGCGTCATCGGTGAATTCGACTTGATCTTTCTTCAAGCCGTTAAGAGCGATTTGCTTATCGATTAAGTGTTCCTTGACGATATGCATTTTTTCAATTTCGGTATAGGAAGATAGTTGAATGAGTTCCAACCGATCTCTTAAAGGACCAGGAATATTTTCTAAATAGTTCGCGGTGCAGATGAATAAAACATCGCTTAAATCATAAGGCTCTTCGACATAATTATCGTTGAATTGATGGTTTTGTTCAGGATCGAGCACTTCTAATAATGCGCTCGCAGGGTCGCCTTTATACGATGAAGCTAGTTTATCGACTTCATCGAGTAAAAAGACGGGATTGGTTACCCCAACTTTACGCATTCCTTGGATGATTCTTCCCGGTAAAGAACCGACATAGGTGCGGCGATGGCCACGGATTTCTGCTTCATCAGAAATGCCCCCTAACGAGGCTTTAAAAAACTTTCTTCCTAAAGCATGAGCAATGGATTTGCCAAGAGAAGTCTTACCGGTTCCTGGAGGTCCGTAGAAACACAAAATAGGTGATTTGAGATTGCCAGTTAACTTTTTGATAGCTAAATACTCGATAATTCTTTTTTTCGGCATCTCTAAACCATAGTGGTTTTCATTTAAAATCTTCTCGACTTTGATTAAATCTTCATCATCTTTAGTTTTTTCCCACCAGGGGATGGACATCAAAACATCCAAATAGTTTTGTATGAGGGCCCCTTCCAGTGAACCTTGAGGCATCATATCGAGCTTGTTTAGCTCGCTTTTGACTTTCTTTTTGATGTTCTCTGGATAGGGATTATTTTCTAGTTTTTCTAAAATTGATTCAGGAGAATTACTCCCGTCAGTGGTTTCACCGAGCTCCTTTTTAATCGCTTTTAGTTTTTCTCTTAAAAAGTACTCTTTTTGACTTTTTTCCGCTGATTCTCTCACGGTTGTCGCGATATTTTCTTCAATTTGGGCTTTAGTTTGCTCTCCGGAAATGAGGACGAGAACTTTTTCCATCAATTCGTTGATATCATCACATTCTAAGATTTTTTGCTTTTCTTCCGTTGACCCTTGCAAATTGCTCGCGAGAATATAGCATAAAGAAACCGCGTCTTTAGCTTTATTAATCATGTTGAGCGCCGTTTTGCTGAGCAACGATAAAACATTAGGAAGATTGTTTAATTTCTCGACTAGGGCGCGAACGATGGTTTCATTGGTAACGCTATCGACTTCAGAAAATTCCTTTACCTCTCCGTCAGCGACATAGTATCCCTTTTCAGAATCGTAAGTTAAAGAGGTCAATTTAACTCTTTCGACCACATCCACTCTTACTCGCAAAAGGTTGCTTCTTTCGATAATTGATACAATGCGACATAAACAGCCGACTTCGTAAACGTTTTCTAAACTGACTTGTTCATCGTTGGGATTTCTCTGCGAAACGACAAATAATAAAGAGTCGGTTTTTAAATGGGCGGCACGAATAGCATTAATAGAAAAAGCCCGTCCCGCTTCAATCGGCTGGATAGTCGAAGGAAAAAGAACAAAACTACGTGTCGGTAGTAAAGGTAATGATAATACTTGTGCCCCTTTTTTCATAAACGGTCTCCTTTTTGTAATAATAAACGATTAATGGTTATTTTCAACTAAAAAATCTTCGATTTTGGTCATTAGTAAATTTTGACCGAAATGTTCCATTTGTTGACCGAGAGCTTGCTTGACTTGATCGATAGTCATGCGATATTGATCCGCCATCTTAGCGAGCTCGAATTCAATTTCTTCTTCGCTGACAGAAAGTTCTTCCTTCATCCCTACGCTCTCGACGATCAAATATGATTGTAAGCCTTTTATCGCTTCTTCTTCTAACTGTTTGTCTAGTTCTTCTTCCGTTAACTTGACTAAGTCCAAATATTGAGCGATATCAAGACCAGACTGTTTTAATTTATTTTCTAGTTGTTTCTCACGATTTTCTTTTTCTTCCTCGATTACTTCCGTTGGAATGTCAAAAGTTGAAACTTTCTTGATTTCTTCGATTAATTTATTGACGTAATTCGATTTGGCCACTTTAGTTTTTTGTTTTAATAATTGCGCACGGCGATTATCCCTCAGTTGTCCAATTGAGGTCACACCGAGAAAATTTAAATCTTTGATAAAGTCATCATCAAGTCCTGGCAAGGCTTTTTGTTTCACATCGTGAACTTCGCAGTGGAATACAGCCTCTTTACCCGCGATTTCTTTAGAGCCATAATTATCGGGAAATTTAATTTTAACATCGATAGAAGTTCCGGGAGTTACCCCCACGAGTTGTTCTTCAAATCCGGGGACGAAACTGTTAGATCCGAGTTCTAATTCGTAATTCTCTGCTTTTCCCCCTTCGAATGGGACGTTATTGATTCTCCCCTCGAAGTCGATGACGACTATATCGCCGAGAGCCGCGGGTCCTTCTTTCATGATGATAGTGGCATTCTGCCTGCGGAGTTCTTCAATCGCAGCATCAATTTCCTCTTCAGTAACTTCGGGTTCTTCCTTACCTAGTTCGTAACCTTTATATTGACCGAGTGTCACTTCTGGACGGGTGACTATGACATATTTTAGTTCTAGTTCTTCCTCTGATAATTTTATTACATCGACAGAAGGTCTAGCATATGGTTGAATTTGTTCTTCTTCTAGAATGTTTTGATAGACTGGAACTATAACCTCATTGATTGCTTCGTTAAAAACTTTGGTTTGATCGACGCGATTTTTTAACATACTGATGGGAGCTTTTCCCGGGCGGAAACCCGGAACAGTAATACTTTTCGCAATTTTGTTAAAAGCTTTATCTTGGGCCTTCTTCCAAAGGTCTTTGTCCACATCGACAATAACTTCGGTGTGGCAGTTGGGTAATTTTGTTACTTTTCTTTCCATGAGACATTTTGTCCTTTCAGATTTTTATGCGTGTATAAATATATCACGTGCCCGTAATAAAAGACAAGACAAACACTTTACAAAAAGAGTTTTATTTCTCAAAAAGTTAGAAATTTTTGAGTTGTTCTTTAATTTTTAAAGTAATTTTTTCGATTCTATCGAAGTCTAAATTGCTCTTTGAGCACAGAGCCTCCAAGTCGCAATCTTCACTCCTTAAAGCTTCTTTAGCTAGATAACCGAATATCGTGATGATTTCTTCGAAAGTAAGAGAGGTTTTTTCAGGATAGAGATAGATTAGATAAGAAGAAAGGAGGTGCAAAGCATTTTGCGAGACACTCGGATCGCGATAAGCATCTTGAAAAGCGGAAGACAGCTCTTTAATATCTTTAAAACCGCTGATAGAGAAAGGTTCTTCTAACTGCGAAGGAATTACTTTTATCAGGCGATCGATATGTAAAAAAGATACTTCTTTATCGTATTTTCTTGAAACGAGAAGGAGAAGAGTCAAGGTTCTAATGGCCTGACGAGGATGGTCTATCAAAATACGAGACAAAGGCATTATATATGGTTCTAAAGGTAGAGAACGAATTTGATCAAGAGCCAGTAAGACACTATCATCATCGCTCGATAATAATTTCTGGCTGATTTCTTCTTGACCTACTTCTTTTTTATAATATTGATTTCTTTCTTCGTGCCTTATGTATTTATCCATTCCTCGTAACAACTCTTCAGTCTCTTGATTTTCATAAGGAAGTTCTCGATAATAATTTAATTCTTCATAAGCTTCATCAAATTTTTTCAATAAGCACAATAGTTCGATATGAACCTTCACCAAAAGAGAGAGGCGGCTTTGTAAAACTTTTCTTTTTTGTTTAATGATTTTTAAAGCCTCGAGGGCGTGATTAGTAGCAATTAGAGCGCTAATTCGATAAAAAATCGAAATCGAATCCTCGCTCTTTTCTGTGAGCTTTATCACTAAATCGTATTCTTTTTTATCCATCAATGTTTTTAATGAATCCATATTAAATAGTTCTTTTCTAGTATTTATTTAGTATATATAACAAAGTTAATCGTTTTTCTTAATTTTTTTCCAATACTCTTTAAACGCTTGTTCGTTCTTATTATCTTGCGGTACATAGTATTTAATATTTTTTAAATCATCGGGTAAGTATTGTTGTTTGACATAATGGTTTTTATAATCGTGAGGATAAAGATAATTTTGTCCTTTTATCGTCGCATCTTCTCCATCAAAATGGGTATTTTGCAACGATCTAGGAACATTAATTCCTCTACCGAGATCGATATCTTTCATAGCTTCATCAATCGCTAGATAAGCGGAGTTGCTCTTCGGAGCTAAGGCGATTAGTAATGCGGCGTTAGCTAATGGTAAACGCGCTTCGGGTAGTCCGAGCTGAAGCGCACTATCGACACAGGATTTTACAAGGGGTATGAGCTGCGGATAGGCTAAACCTACATCTTCACTAACTGCACAGAGTAATCTTCGGCTAGCGGCGATGATATCTCCACCTTTTAATAGTTTAGCTAAGTAAAAAATGGCGGCATCGGGATCGCTACCTCTTAATGATTTCATAAAAGCGCTGAGATGATCAAAATGTTTATCTTCGCTGCGATCATAAGCGATATGGGCTTTATCGATGAGCTCATTAACTTCTTCAATACCAATAATTTTATCTTTTTCTACTGAAACGGTAAGAAAATCTAGATTATTCAAGGCCTTGCGCATGTCTCCGTTGCTCGAGAGCGCTAATTTGTGCAAGGCTTCATCGGATAATTTAACCGCAATGCGGTTAGCCGCTCTTAGTAGACCTTCTTTAATGTCATCGATGGATAAGGCTTTAAATTCAAAAACTAGACAACGAGATAATAAAGCGGGATAGATATAAAAATAGGGATTTTCGGTCGTCGAAGCGATGAGAGTAATCTCGCCAGATTCAACGAATTCTAAGAGGGATTGTTGTTGTTTTTTATTTAGATATTGGATTTCGTCGAGATACAATAAAACGCCATTAGTATTGAAAATACTATCAGTTTCTTTAATGACATTTTTAATATCGTCAATCGAAGCGCTGGTGCCGTTTAATTTAAAAAGCGATAAGCCGGAATTTTCCGCGATGATATTAGCAACGGTAGTCTTTCCCACTCCAGGAGGTCCATAAAACACCATATTTCTAACACGCTTAGATTCAAAATTCTTTCTAAAAATCGTCCCTTCATCCAAAAGGTGATGCTGGCCGACCATCTCTTCGAGTTTCTGTGGTCGGATGCAATCCGCTAGAGGTTTTTCCATAATAAAATGATAGCTTTTTCTTCTTTAAAAATCAAAGTTATGTACGTGATTAAATATGTTTTTGTTCTCGCGACAAGAGAACGTTTCCAATAAGAGGTGTTAAAATTGTACACGCTAGTAATTCAAAGATGAAATTATAAGCGACCACCCCTAATATTAAATAAGCACTAGCGTTAGGATAAGTATCGCCAACGCCACTTTCTAAAAATGGTCTAAAAAATATCAAACTGTAGACGATGAAGAAAGCCGTATTAATCATGGGAACCAACAAACTGGCACCAATCAAAGCCGTTGTTCGATTTATTTTTCGCAGTAATTCAAAAAATAAACCAGCTAAAAAGCCAGCGATAGTACATTTACTTAAACAGGTCAAAATCGTTCCGCCTACACTAATCGGCATGAAAATGGCGATGGTTGAAGGCGAAAACAAAACTACAACCCCATTAAAAAAACCCAATATCGCACCAGATATGGGTCCACAAATAACAGCCGCCAAAGCCACAGTCACTAATGATAAATTGATATTAACTGGACCAATTTGTAAGTAGTTGCCGATGATTTGAAAAATAATTTCAAGGGCTAATAATATACCAGTAACAGCAATTTTTTTGGTGGTCAACTTTTGAAACATGATTTTCTCCCTATAGGCCAAAAAGGTCCCACGAGCAAAATCATTATAAAACATTTACCTTTTGACACAAGACAAAAATACAAATTAGTCAAAAAACCTGCTGGAATATTCTAGTTCAGTAGAATATTGTTGATAATTGAGCGTAAAATTTGTAAAATTAATGGCGCGATGAAAACAAGAAGGGATTTTTTTAAAAAGTACATTGAAAGATTAATTGACGATGAGTATAGAAAAAATGTTTTCCTGTTCTTTAATTCTGGAAGTATTCTATTAATTTTACTTGTTTCGAGCCTTATTAGATTTTTTTATGGAGAATATACGTATGTCATCGGCGTTCTTTGTTTTTGTGCACTTTTTATTCTTATTATTTTATTGGGTATTTTTCTAAAAAAATATCGTCTTATCGTTCGTTATTCTTTCATTGTTTGTTATAGTGCACTATGTGTTTTTCTTCTTATGGTCAATGGACCTAGACAAGTTTTTATCTATTGGATCTTACTGTTGCCTTCTTTTTCTTTTATCTTTTTCGGTTTGATAAAGGGGGCGATTGGTTCCTTCATTGTAGCGGTTGCCATCCTGATTATTTACTGGACGCCAGTCGCAAATTATGTTTTCGCTAGCAATCCTGAGGCATTGCAAGCCATTTTAGATGTCAGACTAAATTTTTCATTGCTTTATTTGGTCTGCACTCTTTTCGGTGCTATCGCGGAAATAATTCGTTATTTGTATGCACGAATCAATAAAAGAGTTAATGAGCAATTAGAATATTCGTTGTTACACGATTCTCTGACTAATGTAGCTAATCAACGATATTTAATAAAATACATCGGAGAAATGACCAAGTGTAATAGATGCAAGGGTTCTTTTTTCGGTTGTTTTTTTATTGACATTGATGATTTTAAAAATGTCAACGACGATTACGGTCATATATTTGGCAACACCGTGCTTTGTCGAGTCGCCGAAGTTTTATCGAGAGTTAGCGAAGCTTTTGTCTGCCGTTGGGGTGGAGATGAGTTTGTCGTCTGTTTCGAAAACGTGAGCAAAAAACAGTTAAGAAACTACGCTGATTATTATAGTCGCGCGGTTGAAGAACTAACTTTTTCTGAAAACCCAGAATTTAGAACCTCGATATCGCTCGGTATGAATATCATTAAAGTCGACGAATCATTCAATCTCGATTCTGTTCTCGATGTTGCCGATAATGAGATGCGCGCCGAAAAACGAAAGACCAAAAAACAAAAAACAACTAAACAAGCTTAAGTTCTAGAGCTTGTTTTTTTAATAGATTATTCAAATAATCATTAACTTCTTTTCTACTTGATAAAACGTGGACTTTAACATGTTGATATTGCTCTAGTAAAGCTTCTTCTTCCGCCCTAGTTCTCTCTTCGTAAGTTTTTATCCATTCGATTAATTTTTCGGCATCTTCTTTGGTTTCTACCCACGGGATGTCGTCTCTTTTTTTATCGATTCTTTCAAGAATGCCTTGGACACACTCTTCATGAGATAACTTTAAAAAATATACGTCAGTCGCGTATTCTAATCTAACACTTAAAGTGTGATGATAATTGCCATCGATAATCCATTGATCTTCCTTCAGATATGGAAGCATTTTTTCTAACAGTTGTTCGCGGCTAACGGTGGTTTTATCTTCTCTCCAATAAAGCCAGTCCATATGAACAACAGGATAATTTAATAATTGTCCTAATTTCTTCGAAAAATATGTTTTTCCTGCGCCAGGACAACCGATGACTAAAATTCTTTTCATGTTAAATATATTAATATTTCATTCGATAAATTAAAAGGACTAAAGTGGAGATTAGGTCTCTTATTTGTGCTTAGATTTTGTTTTAGATTAAATTCGTGATAAAAAATTAAACCCTAATCGGAGATTAATTTTAATTAGTTTTCTACAAAGAAAACTCTTTAATATTCTATCGCTAGAAAAATAACGAGTAGACCTTTAAAAAATAATAGTAGATAAAAATCAATACATCGTTTACTGACAGAGCGGTTAACTTTTTTTACGATAAATTGAGTAGGAAGTTAAATTATGTCTTACGACGATGCGGTATCAAAAATTAAAATCCCTCCTTATAGCAAAAAACAGGAACTGTTCAATAGCTTAAGCCATCTACTGGGCTTACCCTTATCTTTAGTTGTGATCTTTTTTGCTATTTATAAATTCTCAATAAATTCGATTTCCTTACTGTCTTTTACCGGTTTATTAATTTTTGCTTTAACGATAGTCATTGTCTATAGTTTTTCAGCAATTTACCACTACCTTGATCCAAAAACATTCAATAAAAAAATATTTCGTCTCCTCGATCATGCGGTGATATATTTGTTAATCGCTGGAACTTACACTCCGATATGTTTCCATTTAATCGATAAAGGAATGGCAGCCGGTCTCATCATCATCATTATGGAATGGGCGCTCGCCCTCATCGGAATATTGTTTAGTCTACTTTTGTTCAATATTCCCTTTATTCGGGTAATCTCTTTATTTTTATATATAGTGATGGGTTGGTTACTTTTATTCTTTGCCTGGTTTATCGAGCTAGATTTACTAGCCTTTACTTTTATTTTAAGTGGCGGCATTACTTATACTATCGGGGCCTTAATTTATGTGCTGGGACGTAAAAATTTAAATTTTCACTCCCTATTCCATATTTTCGTCTTACTTTCTACGATATTACAAATAGTCGGAGTGCTCTTATTGTTCTAATTGTTTTTTGATATGAGTAATATATAGAGCGATGATATCGATGTCGCTAATTTCATAGAGCATCCTCGAGCCCACGGGATCTTCTATTTCATTAAAGGCATAGCTTTCTTCCGTTAGCAATAAATCTATTCCAATATAATCGGCCTCTAAATATCGGGCGAGCCATTCCGCTTGTTCGATGATTTGAGAATTAGGGGTATATAAAGAAGCTTGACCTCCTAAAGAGTAATTATTTCGGAAATCATTTTGGTTTTCTCTTTTGACGGCTTTGACGAACTTTTTATTTAATAGATATAATCTCACATCCCCCGTATTGCTGGTAAATGGTTGATAAATAAAGGTTTTATGAGGGTATTTAGCTAAAATTAGTTGTTTTTTATCGAGTTTATCGATCAAAAATACTTCTTGTCCCCCGTGTCCATCGACGCTTTTCATGATGTAAGGGAAGGAAAGCGACTCGGAATCTAAATAGGTAGTGATGCAAGGTAAATTTAATTCGTTAAATAGTTGATAGGTCAAATATTTGTTGTTAGCTATTTTATTGGTTAAAGAGTTATTAAAAACCTTGAGGCCTAAATGGTTTAATTTCTCGATAGTTCGATAGTCTCTTCCGCGATAAATAGCAAAATCCACGTACTGATTTTTTAAATAGAGAGCGACATCATCTTCGACGACGAATTGCAGTTGAAAATGACTATCATTTAGTTGCGAAAGGCATTTATTGATAAAAAAATCGTTTTTTAGACTATCGTCTTTTCGATAGATAATTATTCCCTTTTTCATAATGATTTAACGATATAGGCAGCGATATAATCCGCGAGATTGATGCCAGTTACTTGCAAAGTAGAAACGAACTGGGGATTAGAATTCACTTCGCAAACGATCGGTTCATCATTTTCGCCAAACAAAAGATCAACACCCGCGAAATCTAGCTTTAAGGCTTTCGTGGCTTTAATAGCTAAATCGATATATTTTTTCTGAGGTTTATAAAAAGAACCTTTGCCACCAGAAGAGATGTTGCTTCTAAAATCATTGTTGTTTTCTCTTAACATACTGACGATGGCTTTGTTCCCCACGACGTTGATTCTAATATCTCTTCCTCTAGAAGAGGAGATAAACTCTTGCAACAAGAAGTCCTTATAACCGATTTCATCGACAATGCGATTTAACTCCACTATATCTTTAGCGAGATAAACTTGTTCGCCGAAGGAACCATAAGCCTCTTTAACCACGATTGGAAAACCGATTTCATCGATGACTTGATCTAAGAAACCGCGGTGACTATAGTTGATACCTTCAAAAGTTTTAGGGGCGACAAATGTTCGAGGTATTCGGATGTTTTTTTCTTTAAGTTTTTGATACATCAATATTTTGTTATCACTATATAAAATGGCATTAGGGCTATTGAACAACCTAATATCTTGTTTTTTTAAGCTAGAGGCTAAATAAAAGTCTTTGTCCCAAAAGATGATAAAATCTGGTTTATCCATCAGTTTAAACCCCACTTTTAAGGAAATGTCTTCCGCTTTTTTAGTCGATAAAACGATACCCCATTTTCTAAAAGAGATTTCGAGCATTTGATAAACACGCTGGAATTTTTCTAAGTTCAGAAAAGTATTGACCACTAACCAACCTTTAATCATTTCATTTCCTCACTCTTATTATTTTATAATAGTTTAAGATTGTTTGTGTAAATATTTTGAAAAATGATAACATTAAAACATGAATGTTATCGATTACTTATTGGAATATCAAAAGTTTACATTTAAAGAAGAATCATTCAATGAAATTGATGCTTTAGTTCTAACGGCCGTTTCTTATTTTCCTTTCAATGGGTTAAAAACGAAAAAAGACGTCCTTAATACCAAGCAACTCGCGGCTTTACTCGATACCTACCTTCTCCCCGTGGACGCTGGTGAAAGACAGATTAACTATTTAAAAGTGTTAAAAATAGTGACGAATAGCCTGCGCTATAAAAAGGCAAAATTTGCTTATTATTCAAAAGTTAAAAGCAAGGCCGATTCTAAACAATTTCAAGCTATTACCATTATTTTACCTGAATTTGTCTATCTATCTTTTGGAGGGACAGACGGCACTCTCACCGGCTGGAAAGAAGATTTTGATATGGCGTATTTAGATATCGTTCCTTCGGAGATAGAAGCTATTAAGTACGCGAATGCCATCGCTAAAAAATTCTTCTTTCGCCCCTTTATCTTTGGGGGTCATTCTAAAGGGGGACGCCTAGCGATTACCGCCGCTAAAAATTTTAAAAAACCACATAAATTAAAAGCCATCTATTCTTATGATGCTCCTAACTATTCACCAAATTTTTACGATGAAGAATATAAGAAGATTTCCCCTTTGATTCACGCTTATGCTCCCGCAGAATCGATCATTGGCCGTTTGATGGTCATTGATAAGGAAAAGATTATTGTGGCTTCTAGTAAGTCTCTTTTGATGCAACACGATTTATTTACTTGGCTAATCAACGACGGTTCTTTTATTCGTGAAGAACAATATTCGGAGCGCTCCACAAGGATTGTAGAAGGAATCAACGAAGCTTTTTTAAATTACGACAACAACAACAAACGAGCTTTTGTCGATGCATTATTCGCTCTATTAGAAAAACTAGACATCGAGGTTCTACCAAAAGAAAATGAGATTATTTCCTTTATTAGACACCGCTTCTCTCTACTTAGAAGTTGTTGGAAAGAAACTCCTAAAAAAGAAAGAGACACTTTAGTTAAAATCGTATTTAATATCGGTAAAGAATTCTTTTTAAGAAGAGATAAGAAATAGTCGATGGTGTTTTCTATACAAAAAAAGATGCTTTTCCGCCTCATTTAAGTTCTCATCTTATAAAGTCTTTATTTTTTTTAAAATGTTCTCCGTGATTAATGTTTATAACATCGCTACCGCTATAGATGTCTAATAAGATTTGGTCCATCAATTGGTTAAATTCATTACCTTTAACGTTATTTATCTCTTCTTTAGGATAGAAGATTAATTTTAGCGAAACTTTATTGTCCCTAAGAAAATAAGAGTATTCTCCGTCTAATAAATATCCGTTCGTGAAAACCGCAAATTGTTCGTCGCTAATCTTTTTCTCATCGATTAGTAATTTTTTACCGACGATACCATACTTAACCAAAGGAAAGGTTTTGACACATAATTTTTGGATGAACATTTTTTCGTATCCGTGATTTTGATAAAAAGGTAAAATCTTCAAACTATCGATAAATAAGAAATCGCTCTTTTTAGATAGATAGACAAAAGCGTAGCCGAGCAAATTTCCTCCTTGGTCTTTCAGCAAAATTAAATTATAGATTTTATTTTCCAGCAGCTGGTGAATTTTATCTTTTTCAACCAGTAAATTCCTCCAAGAATCCATATTTAAAAATTCGGAAATTTTTTCATAATCTAAGAGAGAACCTTTCTCTAAATTGATACTGGAATTAGCTTCGTAATTTGGTATTTCATCGATGTACGTGTTGATGACTTCAGGGGTGTGGGGATATTCGGCGTGAATCTTTGAAATCGCTTCTTTCATAAATGAACGAATGTCTTCTTTACGGACAAAATCTTTACCTTCGACTGGCCTAAACATCAGCGACATAGGAATCGATCGATGGTTATCACAAGGAGCGCGATAAGGACAATATAACTCGCTAGCCCCTAAATTTGTATAAAATTGTCTTCTTTTATTTTTTAAAGAATGTCCCCCTACTTTGCTAGTTTCGATTTCGAATAAGACTCCGTGGGGATTACGGCCTTTTATCTCTTTCATCAAAAGATTAAAAATTTTAGACCCATGGCCAGAGTTTTGGTATTCTGGCAAAATATTTAGATAATCTAAAAATAAAAAATTATTGTCTTTGTTGGTGTAATAAATGACATAGCCAATTATCGATTTATCGCTTTTATCTTGATGAGCAAATCTCGCAATAAATAATCGATAATAACCTTTAATTAATAAATCCATCATTTGTTTATCATCTTTTTGTTCGTCTAAGGGAAATTCTTTTTTTAATCTCTGATTGATGACATTAAATGAATCGATGTCGGTTTTAAGTTCTAGAGTAATTTCGCTAACAATATTTTTAACGTAGTCTTGAAACTTAGGAGAAAATAACTCGTGATTTTTGATAAACCAATGGTAATGAAGTTTGTTTTCTTCAATTATTACCGGGAACCAAGAACGATATAAATTTCTGTATTTTCTCTGTCTCAAACTTGATAAATCGTAAATCGTCTTTAAAAAGTTCCACACCATTTGGGCGTAAGCGGAATATTTTAGATAAAAAGCCCGGTCGCTCTCAGAATAATCATCGTAATGACTGGTTTTTAAAGGATCTCTAAGCGAAGGGTTTTCTAAACCTTTTTCGAGTAGAGAATTATATTCTTTTTCGAAGATGTCATGTAGATTCTTTTTGTGTGAGAAGAAAAATAATAGGAAAGAAATTATGAATATTGTGAGTAAGGTCGCGGCAATGGAAATAATAATGATGGTTGTTTCGAGAGGAACTTCCCCTGTTGATAAAATCATATATTTTTAAACCTCTATTGAAACCATTTAATAATACTTCTCTTTTTAAAAAACAAAAAGAGGGGAAATGCAAAAATCTCAGTTATTTACTATTTTTTTCAAAAAAAATTAAATTTTTATCTAAATTATCAAAAACCCCGTTCTTTCAAATCTTCGCAAATCATCGTGTAGAACGCATAGATTTTTTCTTTTTTCTTTTTTGACGCCATAAAATCGATGATTTCAGAATGAGACATCGATTCCTCAAAAGCTTCGCCTTTATATTCTCCAAATTGGGTGGATTCTCGGCCCACTAAACCATCGCTGGCCGTACCTTTTTCGTAGCGGTGATAAAATTTTAACGGAATGCCCATAATGAAATCATCTCGACTTCTTTTTAAGGTGGTCGAATAGCTCTGACAGTAAATCTCGCTAGTGATTTTCATCGTTTCGTCTTCCACACTATCGATGGTGGCCAGTTGTTTGCACACTCGGTAGGCGTCAGGCTTTTTATCCCCTAATATTCGATACCAAAGATTGATCCAAAAGGCGAGAAATTTAAGCAACCATCGGGGTTTATTGAGGATATGGGTGGCGATGGGACTACCTTTGTGAGGGGTGCATAAAGTCGTTAATGAGGCGACATTTTTACTCATATCTAAATACTCAATCATGTATTTAGCATCTAGTCCCCCTTTGGAATGAGCGATGATGTTGATTTTTTCAACGTTATTTTCTTCAAGTATTTTTAATATTTCTTTTTTTAAGAAAAGAGCGTTATTTTCAATTGTCCCAAAGCCATCGGCTTTACTTTTGTAAACCTTAAAACCTTCTTTAATCAAATAGCGATCGATTTTTCCGAAAGATTTAAAAAGGCCGAAGTCCTTGATGGCGATGCCGTGAACTAAAATAATCGGATATTTAGTTTTAGATATGGGAGTTAAATTTTTAAGCGGTTGTTTATTTTTCTTCATAATATTTCTATTTTTTAATATAAAGAGACAAAAAAGTTTTTTATCTCTATTTATCAACATTTATTATATATCAATCATCTGATAGATAGTTTAGTTCATCGTGCATTTTTCTTTGAGCAGATTCAAAGCTTCTTTTTGGCTGAGAGGTTTGCTGATGAGATAACCTTGAATCTTATCGCATCCGTTGTCGATTAAATATTGCTTTTGTTTTTCGTGCTCCACGCCTTCGGCAATAACGCAGTGACCACGCTTATGACCGATGGCAATGATGTCCGCGGTGATGGCTTCGTTATAAGAGATATCCATAAGTTTTTTGATAAAATACCGATCGATTTTAAGACAGTCGACATTTAACTCGCGCTCTCGAGCTAAAGAAGAATAGCCCGTCCCAAAATCATCGATGGAGATATATATTCCCCGATTATGGATTTCGTTGAGTATTTTATTGATTTCATCTAAATCCGAAGAAAATACTGATTCGGTTAATTCAAGAGCAACATTATGAGAAGGAACTTCCATCTCATCCATTAAATCGAATAAAAGTTGAGTAAAATTGTTGCTGAATAGTTGAAGAGCCGAGACGTTGATGGAAACTCTCACTTTTGTGTAACCTAAGTCGACCGCCTTTTTCAAAAAAATAAAGGCTTGGCGGAATATATTCCACCCCAAAGGAATAATCACTTTTATTTCTTCGGCAATCGGGATAAATTCTAGGGGAGGAATGTTACCTAATTGTTTATCTTTTAGTCTAGCTAGAGCTTCAAAAGAACAAATATTATTAGTTTTAAGATCGAGAATCGGTTGAAACTGCAAGTAAAAATTATCGCTCTCTTGATGGTTTGCCACCTCGAGGAGGATGCGCTTAATATCTTCTTCGCGCTGAATCTGAGCCTTTAGTTCACTATCATAGAACAAAATTCCCACTTCGCTCTCGTTTAAAGAAATGGCTTTATTTGAAGTCAGGAAAACTTTTTTAGACAAATCTTCAAGATTTACTTCTTCATCAACCTTAATTTCCACCACTCCAATTCCAGCGCCGACGCGTTCTGGTTTGATGATTTCTTCGAGAGATTTCTTAATTTTATTAGCGAAATCTATAAGTTCTTCTTGATCGTCGTAATCTTTGATATAGAAAATAAAATGGTTTCCGTATGATTTATATAACTTCGATTTTTCTTTGGAGAAGCGTTGGAGACTTTCAGAAATCGTTAGGATTAGTTTTTGGACATAGAAAAACCCAAAAACCGCGCTTAAACTGACAAAAGTATTGAGATTTACATCGATAATCGCTTGTTTAATTTGTTTTTTATGATCGTTTTTAATATCTCTTTGGAGGCTGGTGTAATTTAATAAACCGGTCTCATCATCGTGTTCGTAAGTGTATTTGAGTTTATTTTCCGCGATTTTCTTTTCGGTAATATCGAACATAATTCCTTCTAGAGCTTGGAGTTGGTCATCTTCATCTAGGACGCTCTGCGCTAAATCTAGCACCCATTTACGGCTACCGTCCGCGGTCACTATTTCGTATTCGTGTCTAAAACTGCGTTTACCAGCGATGAGCCGCTGCCACTGATTTCTTAGAATTCTATGATAGCCTGGAGCGATTAAATCTTCGTGCAGATGTTTGTCTTCTAAAAGTTCTTCCGCCGTATATCCCGTCAAGGCTAAACATCCCGAGGAAACGAATTTCATCGACCAGTTGTCGCCACTATCTCTCGAATAGCGATAAGCCATCCCCGGAAGGTTAGAAAGGAGAAGGGATTTGCTCCGTTCACTTTCCTTTAAGTCTTCCGCCATTTCTTTTTCTTTGGTAATGTCGCTGATAATCAATAAATGGGAAGAACTATTTTCACTTTTATCTAAGAAGCGGTTGATCCACACTTGGGCCCAAACATAGGTTCCATCGGGCTTCAAAAGCCTTTTGGTGATAGTATATCCATCGATCTTACCTTCCTTAAATTGACTATATAAGGCCATCTCCCCTTCTAAATCGTCGGGATGAGTAATATTGTTCCAAGAAATATTTGTCAGTTCTTCACTCGTTCTACCGAGGATTTTTTGAAACATAAAGTTCATATTTCTATCGCCGTATTTTGACTTTTCGACAAAACTCTCATCATTGACGATGGCGATACCAAGAGGTACTTGGTCAAAAATACTATCGTATAACGTCCCCACTAGTTCGCTTTTAGAGTTAATCTTCTTATATTCCCCATAAGCATGCATGGCACGCATGAGAATGATTACAAAAAATACAAGCAAGATTGAAAACATAATGCTACCGACCATTCTCTTTAAGATTTGATTGTTCCATCTCGAAATTGAATAATCGACGCGAAAAAGAGCGACGACATTTTCTTCATTCGCATCTAAAACTGGAACAAAAACGGTTTTCCATGTTCCTTTTTCATCAGTTAAGGAATCGATGAATATTGTTTTTTTAGAAGTGAAAATTTGTTTAATTTCTTTAGTGGCTTCAGCACAAATTTGACCGGGAGAAAAATTATTTTGTGAATTCGATGATGTAGAATCGACGAGAAAAACTATATCGTCATTACGCTGCCCTAATAGATAAGTGCATTGTATCATTTCCGTAGTTTTAACTAGTCTTTCGATATCTTGTTTAATTAATCGATATTCTTCTTTTTCAAGATCGTCTTCGCTACCACTTAAAGAATTGATTTCCTCTAAATCCAAATGGGCGGTAAAGGCTTGAGAAAGGTTGATGGCAAAATCGACATTATCCTTATAATTTTGATGCCAACTGATGCCGATATAAATAGCAGAAAATATCAAGCTGATGGGAAGCACAAAAACAAAGATCAATTTCTTATATTTTTTAAGAAAAGTCGAATCAATTTTATTTTTAGCTTTTTCCCTCATAATCTCTCCTTGATTTAGCTATTTTTCTAACTTTAAGTAAAAGCGAAGTTCAAATCAACCAATGAGCATTTTTTGTGTGTTTATCTTAACTTTTTTGATATAAAAAAATGTGACATTACTCACTTTAATTAATAACATCACAAAAATAGAATATAATAATCGCTATTAAAACACAATAAATTCATTATCGTGAGAAAGGCTTCCGCTTCAGTCTATTTCTGATAATAATAGCGTAATTCCTATTAAATAATATTTTTAGGATAAAAAATCACTAATAACTTCGAGGATATTTTATTTCCCTTTATTACGCTTTTTCTTTAAGTAAATTTAGAGCGTTTTCTTGGCTGAGCGGTTTGCTGATGAGATAACCTTGAATTTTATCGCATTTATTATCAATTAAATATTGCTTTTGTTTTTCGTATTCCACGCCTTCAGCGATGACTCCATGACCGCGTTTATGCGCCATAGCGATGATATCCGAGGCGATAGCTTCTTCACTCGAGACTTCCATTAATTTATCGACGAAATACTTATCGATTTTAAGGCAATCGACGTTTAATTCGTGTTCTCTCGCAAGAGAAGAATAACCGGTGCCAAAATCATCGATAGAGATAGTTAATCCGCGACTATGAATCTCATTTAGCACTTTATTAATTTCTCCTAAATCCGAAGAGAAGACTGATTCTGTTAATTCGATGTTCACATTGGTCGGTAAAATCTGCATCTCATCCATTAATTTAAATAGAAGAGTGGTAAAGTTTTCGCTAAATAATTGAATGGCCGAGACATTGATGGAAACTCGCATCTCCGTATATCCTAAAGCAATTAATTTTTTTAGAAAGTTAAACGATTGACGGAAGATATTCCATCCGAGAGGAATAATTAACTTGGTTTCTTCGGCAATCGGGATAAATTCTAGAGGAGAAATATTACCTAATTCTTCATTTTTTAGTCTAGCTAAAGCTTCAAAAGAAACAATTTTATTAGTTTTGAGATCGAGAATCGGCTGGAATTGCATATAAAAGTTCTCAGTGTCATTTTTATCGACCACATCGTAAAGCGCTCGTTTAACATCTTCTTGACGTTGAATTTTGACTTCCAGTTCGCGATCAAAAAACACTATTCCCACTTCATTCGGATAACGGGCAATCGCCTGGCTCGAGGTCAAATAAACTCTCTTTGTCAATTTATTGAGATCCAGTTTCCCATCGTTTTCCACTTCCACAACTCCAATGCCGGCGCCGATACCTTCTGGTTTTAATTTTTCTTCGAGAAGTTTTTTAATGTTTTTAGCAAAGTCTAAAAGTTCATTTCGATCTTTATAGTTTTTAACATAAAAGACCAGATGGTTGCCATAGGCTCGATATAAAGTATTTTTATCGCTAGAAATTTTTCTTAGTTGTTCGGCGATGGCGTTTAGTAAATACAGTATATAGAAATGTCCAAATATCACGCTGATGCGGACAAAAGTATTCAAGTTGACATCGATAATGGTTTGTTTAACGTGTTTGCTATAATCTCTTTCCACATCTTTTTGGAGACTAGTATAGTTCAATAAACCTGTTTCACTGTCGTGTTCAGAAGTGTATTTGAGTTGATTTTCCGCCTCTTTCCGATCGTCGATATCGAGCATAATTCCTTCTAGAGCTATCACTTTGCCTTTTTCATCTTGGATGTATTGAGCTAAATCGATGACCCATTTGCGTTCCCCATTAGCGGTAATAATTTGATATTCGCATCTAAAATTGCGTTTGTTAGCAATGGCTTGAAACCATTCTTCTTCTAATATTTCATAGTGTTCAGGAACGACAAAATCTCTGAGATTATCTTTGCTTTTTAAAAATTCTTCAACGGTAAATCCCGTTAGGGCTAAACATCCCGAGGAAGCAAATTTGACCGTCCATTGTTTATCACTATCTCTCGAATAGCGATAAGCCATTCCTGGAAGGTTAGAAAGGAGAAGGGATTTGCTTCGTTCACTTTCTTTTAATTCCGCGGCGATTTCTTTTTCTTTAGTAATATCTTCAATGATACATAGATGATAGGGATTGTCCTCGTGTTGACCGATAAAACGATTAATCCACATCTGAGCCCAAATATAGGTTCCATCAGGCTTCAAAAACCTTTTAGTGATGGTATAGCCATCAATTTTGCCTTTTTTAAATTGACGATATAAGGCCATCTCCCCTTCTAAATCATCGGGGTGAGAAATATTGCTCCAAGAAGAAATTTTCGCTAGTTCACGGCTAGTTCTACCGAGGATTTTTTGGAACATAAAGTTCATGGTGCTGTTGCCATAGATTTCATCATCGATGAAGCGTTCCCCATCGATGATCGCAGCGCCTAAAGGAACTTGATCGAAAATACTATGATAGAGCGCTTCCGTAACTTTTTTCTCTTCGCTAACATTTTTATATCCCTGATAATTAAAGATCGAGCGGACAAAAAAGATGACAAAAAACAAAAATAAGACGGTAATCGCTATATCGTCAGTTAGTTCAAAAATGATGCGGTTGCGAAATTCCGAGAATGAATAATCCGTCCGGAAGAGAGCGATAACATTGTTGTTAGAATCTAAGACTGGAGTTACAACACTCCGCCAGGTTCCTTTTTCATCCACTAGAGATTTAAGGAGTATGGTTTTTTTGGAGATGAACAACTCTTTAATTTCTTCGGTGGCCTCAGCATAAACATGCCCAGGACGATAGTAATTTGGGGCATCAACTTTTCCAGAATCGACAAGATAAACTATATCGTCACCCTTTTGCCCCAACAAATAAGTAAATTTTAAAACATTCATGTTTTCCACCATCTTTTCAAAATTGTTTTTGATGGATAAATAAGCCTCTGTTTCAAGGTCGTCTTCACTACCACTTAAAGAGGAAGCGCTGTCGACATTGATTTGAGAGGCAAAGGATTTTGCGAGGCTAATAGATTGATCGCTATCTTTTTTTAAACTCTTGAGACAATTATGGCCTAGATAAAGAAAGGAAGAGACAAAGCCGAGAATGATAATAATAAGTGTTAGCAGATTCCGATATTTAATCAAAATAGAAGAATCTTTTCTTAATTTAAATTTTTTTCCATGGCTTTCTCCCTGATTTATCAACTCTTTTTGCACTTTCGATTGTTGCTATTTTAAACTTAATCTTTTTTATCTTTTGATTCAGCGCTTAAAACCATTAGTTAAATAACCTTAACTTTTTTTAATTTCGAACAAAGTTAACAATCGATATGAGACACTACTGTACTAAATATATTTCCATATAAGCAAGGGCTTAATGGTTTTTAATATTTATCAATAACATCATGATGTGAGAGTACTTACCTAGAGGATTTAATCTAAACCTCTAAATAAGTAATTTTTTGTGTGTTAATCGGAACTGTTTAGGATGAGGAATCGTGATTTACTCTCCTAAATTAATGATGTTTCCCCAGTATGTTACAATATTTGTTACAAAAATACAATAATGTTCATATTATCTCATCAAAAACTTTTTAGATTAGACTCCATTCCTTACGAATGGATTAGAGCGTTTGTCTCTTTTTCATCATCTAGTTTGACTATACATACTTTGTTTAACGGAAGAAGCAAAGGTAATAAAAAGAAAATCTATTGACTAGAACTCGATAGCCAATCGTAAAGTCAATTTTTATTCACAGAGAACTCCATTCTTGTAAGCAGAGCAATAAGTTGTTTCTTTACCATTTCAAAGCAATGTTGTTAGACGAATAAATTGTCACTTCTTTTGACAAAAGCATTTGGTCAGGTTTTTCATTACGTTTCTTTTTTTGTGATAAAAAGACTCATCACATGGTTTCGATGAGTCAATTAAACATAACTGATTCGATGATCAAACATTAGCACCCTATAAATTAGCAGGTTGCTGGCGGATCATGAGGACTATCCCTCGCCGCACTCTTTATGGTAATAACATTGCGTAGCGGTAATTTCAAGTGTTTTTTGTTTTCGTTAATTGTGTTGTTTGACTAATTAATTCAAATATTTCTTAATAATATTGCTTATTTCAAAATTTAAATCAATTTGCGTTTCTTCTAAACTTCTTATTTGATTTTCAAACTCTTCAACTTCTCTCATTTTTTCGTTCTGAATATTTACATTAGGCACTTCGATAGAAATGCCTTTTATTCTATCTAATGAAGCTCTATAAGTTCTGGAAAAGCCTAGTCTCGCTCCTTCCTTTTCTAGAATATAAGCCATATATCTCGGGTTGATGATATTTTTATCTACTTGCATTACTCCACAATGGTCGGTCGGATAAAATTCATAACCTTTAGGTAAGATATTAACCATCCAATCTCCATCAATGCCCCAGATAATATATTCGTCATCAAAATTATTTAATAGCTTATCATCAATTAATCCCATAGGTTCAAAGACATTTGCACTGTACACAGGAATACCAATGTCCGTTAAATCTTCTTGCAACACTCTCTGTCCAATGGATATGCTGAACACTTTGGGATCACTCAGTTTATACCCCCCCCCCGCTAAATTTCAACACATCAAGTTCTTCAAATATCACCTTAATTTTGTCTTGATATTCTTCTATCTTCATTCGAGTTTTTTCAAATTTGCTTTCGACTTTTTCACATTCTTGTATGATATCTTTTTGAACGTTTAAAGGGGGGATTGGTATTTTTATATTACCTATATTTGACGAAATGTTTTTTATGTTCCCACCTAACCCGAGTGATTTTATCTGTTTTTGCAATAAATTTGTAGTTAAAACAAAGTATGTGTACTTAGGTAATATTTGTTTTGAATTTAGCCTCAATATTCCCATAAAACCACCCGCATATTTATTAAGGTTTTCCGTTATATAAGCTAATTTACCTATATGTTTTGTACTACCGCTCGACATACAAACAAAGATGTCATTTTCCAATAACTTCTTCTCATCAGGTAGTTCTACTCCATCATTTAAATGAATTTCTTTTTTTATATCCAATCTATGAGTGAGAGTTATATTGTCGGCAGTAAGAACTACATTATCTGTTTTGCTCAAAGTTTGCTCATCTTTTGAATAGGTTACTCCTCTTATAACGAGCATATGTTTTTTTAATGGCTCTAATTTATATTTACTTATTATTTTTAGAACTCTTTCAACTAAACTAATTGCTCTATCAAACTTTTCTCTACCAAAATCAAACATGTTTTTAGTTTGAAATATATTCACATATTCTTCTAAATCCTCATCCATAATTTCGAACTTATCATTAAATGTTTTCTTGATAAGTGGAGATATGTGTTTTTTGCTTTCTCTATTTTTGGGGTCGTAAAGTTTCCCGCCAAGATTTTGCACTTGTATTCCCTCATTACCTTTTCTTTTAGACCATTGATAACCTAAAAACTCATATTGTCCGTTGGCTGTTGTAGGTGCTTTTATAACTAAGGTTTTATTATTTCTTGCTAAGGAGAAATAAAGCAGCTTATCCTTTTCAATTTTTTTTACATCATTGTAAAATGTGGTATTGAGCTTCAGTTTCTGTTCTTGATCAGTCAGTTTTTTAAAAAAGTTTTTACTATTCATGTTTTTAAATTCTGTTGAGTTTAAAAAGGCATCCAAATACATTGAAAAATATTCATCGTCTTTCCATTCGTTATAATCTCTTTTTTCCTCAAGAAAATCTGAATAGGTAGAGGTATCTATACCTATATGGTCTACATAGTCATTTAATATCTCATCGTCTTTCCATTCTTTTGAAGTCTGTAAACTGAAAATTGCCTCTACAGAATCTTCCATCATTTTGAAATGCTTTGGCGGCTCATTATATTTCTCTAAAAATAAGACCACGGTATTAGTCCCAGTCGCCCCAAAGGTTTTGTCATTTAATTGTACAATAGCTCGTATCTTAAAGTTTTTTAATATTGCTTCCCTTGCACCAATGTAGCTATTAGAAGTGTTACTTAATATTGTTGAGGGAAGTATAACAGCAGCTACCCCGTTCGGTTTTACTAATTGCGAAATCCTTTCAACAAATAATACTTCAATTTCGCTACCCTCGTTAGAAATTAAATTTATGAGTTCAAACTCGTTGTCTTCGAGTTGTAAATGAGATTTAAAAGCTTTCACTGAATAAGGTGGGTTAGCAACAAGAATATCAAAGCTGTTATTCTCGATGTCCTTTTCTTTGTGATTATCAAGTCCATCACCGAAAATTATGTTTCCTCCGCCGACACCATTCATAAATAAAGAAATTTTTGAAACTCTAGCAAGTCTATAATCCTTTTCAATGCCGAAGATTTTTCCTCGTACCCAATCATTATTTTCACTTTTATGAATACTGTTTAAAATATCTATGCCTTCAGTCAAAAAGTGTCCGCTACCGCAAGCATAATCAATTATTTTAGGATAAATATCTCCTCCTGTTCTTGACGATAATGTTTCCAACGGCAAACTTTCCCAAATAAAGCGTGTTATCGGAATAGGTGTAAAAAATTGACCTTCGTTTTGCTTAAATCCTTGATTTAAAAGCTGTTCAAACAAATCGCCCAAAAATTGATGTTTAGATGGATAAACAATCCTATACTTTTCAAATAATTTTACAACCTCTACAAGTATTTTTCCGTTTTGTTTGAAAAGTTCTTCATTATGAACATCTTTAAAAGCAAAATCGCTATTGGAATAGAATTTTAGCTTTCTAAAAGTTTCTTTTAAATCATCTATTGCATTTTTTCTGTTATGCCCTTTGTAATTTCTGAAAAGATTTACAGGATATTCAGAAGAAACATAAAATATTTCCTCTTTCATAAACTTATCCATTCCCTCTTTATACAGTCTTTGCAATCTGTCGAGCAAGGTTTCGTATGTATCTGTTCCAAATTGATACTGAAATTCAACAATATCATTTTCATCTTTTGTTATTTCGTCTACGAGTTTACATATAAACAGAGCCGTAAGCTTATTAAAAGCATTTTCTTTGTCGGATACATTATTGTGTCTTAGTATCTCCTCAAACTTATTTACAATCCTATCTTTTGGGTTGAAGTCCTTTAAATCTTTGATTCTTAAAGGTTCTTCGCCAATATTATAGGCTATTGTATCTTTTGAAAAGATTAAATCATCATATGTTTTTTGTTCATAAGTATCTTTCCAAACCTCAAAGGCTCTCTCTTTAGAATGTGCATTTTCATATAGTTTTATAGTTTTATCTTTTTGGTATCTTTCTAAAGCTTTTTCCGTATCAAAAACAGGAATTGTATTGACTTGGTGTTCTATTTTTTTATTTTCATAACCTGTAGCATAGAGCATAAGCCATTTAGTAGATTTCTCCTGTTGATAATAACTAAACAGTTGTCCGCCATCTTGTTTCAAGACATCCAAAGCTTTTTCATACTCATTTCCAAAGGTTTTACATTCAATAATGATAAGCATATCTGTTCCTGTGGCATTCATAACACATATGTCAGCACGACCGCTTTTTTGCAAATGACCAAGCGACCATCTTTTTTCTATTTCAATATGTGATGGATTATATCCTTTATCTAAAAGTCTATGAACGCACTCAAGTACAACAAAATTCTCATTTTCTAAAAAATTAGTAGTTTGTGCTTCGTTAACTATTAAGCCCTTTTCCTCGGGGTAGTATATTTTTTCTTTATTGAAATCAACTGTAATGTCACAAGCAAATTGACTGAAGTGATATGAATAAACATTGTCATTCTCAGTATATCCTAAAGATAATAAGAATCCGCCTAAATTATCTATTGTTATCATCATTTTTTTCCTCATCTTTAATTATTTCAATCACATCTTCAATTCTACAACCCATCGACAAACAGGTTTTTTCGATAGATTCAAGGTTTATATATGCGTTTTTGCTCATTCTATCAGTGGCACAATAAAAACTATCCATTGTGATGGAATAAGATTTACCAATGAGTTCATGGGAAAAACACCAAATGGTTCGGTGTAGCTCTTCCCGTTCGTTATTAATAGTCATGTAGCGTACCCCCCTTCTAGTCCACTACAAGTTAATAGTAAATTTATTGATAATAGTTTAACACAATCTAAACTTTTTCTTTAATATTTTCAACATATTGTCGCATTTTTAAGGGTTCTCCGTTTTTCTGAGAGCCAGAACATCACATAAAAAGGGGGCTTGGTTCTCAAAACCCCCTATTTACCCCCGAAACATCGGAGTGCCGTCTTTAACTGGTATCCTCGAGGCGACTCGAACGCCTGACCCACAGCTTAGAAGGCTGTTGCTCTGTCCAACTGAGCTACGAGGACATTTGCTTGCGCGAATAATATCATAAAGAAATATAGAGAAATAAGCAAGATTAATCATGCAGTTTACGGTATAGAGCTTTTGCGACAGAAGGAGGCAATAATTGATTTAATTCTTCTAAGGGAGCTTGTTTTAAAAGATGGATATCAGGATAAGCTTTATGGATGATTTCTTTTCTTTTTTCTCCTAATCCTTTGATATCATCTAGTAACGATGATTTCATTTTTTTACTTCTTAATGATTGATGGAAAGAGATAGCGAAACGATGGACTTCATCTTGCATTCTTGTTAGTAAAAAGAATAAATTATTGTTTTCAATCTCATAGACCTTTCCATCTTTATCCATCAATCCAGAAGTTTGGTGTTTAGTGTTTTTAACTAAACCAAATAGATGGATATCTAAATCGATTTCTTTTAAAGCCTTATCCGCGGCATGAATTTGATTATGTCCCCCATCGACGAGGAGGAGATCGGGTAGAGTTTGTTTTTCGTTTTTCATTCTTAAATATCGACGGATTACGATTTCTTCCATCGATTTTAAGTCATCTCTAGCTTCTTCGTGTTCAATTTTATATTTTCGGTACAACTTCTTCGCCGGTTCGCCGTTAATAAAGACGACGGCGGCGCCGACTGGCGAAGACCCTTGTAAATGAGAATTATCGATTAAATCTATTCGTAAAGGTGTTTTGATGTTTAGTAATTTTCCTAATTGTTCTAATAGAGTTAGTTTATTATCATCTAGTTTTGCTGACAAAAAGTATTCATCCATCGCACTGTCAGCGTTTTGTTTTGCACTCAAGAGTAAATCGATTAATTTACCTCTGGTAACACTATAGATTTTTGCGTCGATTAACCCTTCTAATAAATCGATAACAGTGTCGTTATTTATCACTATTTCTTGAGGGAGCAGAACTTTTTGATAAAACTGTAAAATTAAATTAGCGACTTGTTCCTCGTTATTATCAAATTGTTCGACGATATAGCTTTTTTTATCTAAGAGCCGACCTTTACGGAACAAAAGTACGGCGAGAGATAGATAACCTTCTCTACTACTAAATGCGAAGATATCGCGGTCCTTTTTATCGATTTGCTCAATATTTTGTTTGATGTTGATGTGATTAATCGCCTCCAATATTTTTTTATATTCATGAGCCTTTTCGTAGTCTAGGTTTTCGCTGGCCATCATCATTTTTTTATTGAGGTCAGCGATGACTTTTTGGTTGTTGCTCTTTAAGAAGTCTTTAACTTGTTCTTTCATTTCCTTAATAAGGGGTTCGTCGATTTTATTGATGCACGGAGCGAGACATTGACCTAAATCGTAATAAAGACAAGGTTTACGGGGTATGCGGTTACACTTTCTTAAGGGAAAGATTTTATTTAGTAAATCGATGGTTTCGTACGCGGAACTACTTCGTGGAAAGGGTCCGAAGTAATCGTATTTTTTATCTTTGGTATTTCTTTTAATCTGCAAATAGGGATAACCCTCTTTTTTTAAAGCGATATAGGGATAATGGCTATCGTCTTTTAATAAAACATTATACTTAGGATAATGGGTTTGAATGAGATTCATCTCTAAAATCAAAGCTTCTTTTTCATTATTAGTGATAATCGTTTCAAAATATGCGGTTTCAAAGACCATCTTGGCCACTTTTCCGGATTGAGGACGCAAGAAATATTGACGGACTCTCTTCGATAAATCTTTGGCTTTGCCGATATAGATGATATTCTCATCTTTATCGTGCATTAAATATACACCGGGAAGAGGCTTTAAATTAGCGATTCCGACTTTTATTCTTTCTTTCATGGGTTAAACATTACTACGGTGCACCCTCCACCGCCTTCGTATTCTCCCCCGGGACGATAAGTTAAGTCTTTTTGGGTTTTTAAATAGTTTCTCACTAGTTGGCGAAGAGCCCCACTACCGAAGCCATGGATGATTCTCACCTGAGTGAAGCGTTTGATTCGACAATTATCTAAATATTTGATTAAAGTATTTCTCGCTTCTTCAACGCGCATCCCGATTAAATTTAATTCGATTCCGACCTTAGTGTTGATTAAAGGCTCACTATCACTAACCTTTCTAACTTTCGAGGGTTTAGTTTTTGGGGCATTAATTTTTTGTAACTTATTTTTAGCGACATCGAAAGTGAAGCCGCTATCGGAAACGATATGGACTTTTTCGCCTTTTATTCTCGTCACTTTACCAACGATATTCATGCTAGGAATAGCCACGTAATCGTGGAGCTTTATATCTTCATCAAAGATTTCTTCTTCTTCAATTTCTTCTAACTTTTCTAAATCTTTTTTAAGTTCGATGACTTCGTGAACTTTTAAATCGGTGTGATGTAGTTTACTGATAATTTCCGAAATCTCTTTTTTAGTTTCAGCGATTAACTTAGCTTTCTCTATTTTGACATCTTTTAGTAAATTTTCGCGGCGATTTTCAAAAATCGTTTCGGCGTTAGAAAGTTGCTTTTCTCTTTTATTGATCTCAGATTCTTTTTGGTTTAAGGAGAACTGTAATTGATCAGTTTCTTCGATTTTCCGCTGTAAGATGTCTAAGAGTTCAGCGGTTTCATTTTGCTGATGACTTTCTAAAAAGATCTGCGCTTCCTTAATAATCTTAGAATCCATTCCGTACCTACTCGCCACTTCTAAAGCATAGCTTTTACCTGGTACCCCTTGTTTAAAGCGATAAGTAGGTGCGAGATTGTGCTCATCAAAAATCATGCTGCCGTTAGATATTTTCAAAGAGATAAAGGCGTATTCTTTTAGGGCGTTAAAATGCGAAGAAATCAAAACTAAGCAGCGTTTTGATTCTAAGTATTTAGTGATAGAGACGGCGAGCGATTCACCTTCTCGGGGATCAGTTCCTGTCCCTAATTCATCTAGTAACACTAAATCTTTCGCGCCCACTACGCGAACAATCTCTCCGATTTGGCTAACATGGGCGGAGAAGGTCGATAAGTTATCGGATAAGGATTGATTGTCACCGATATCGATATAGATATTTTTAAAATAACCGATAGTCGCTTTAAGGGCGGGTACCGCAAGAGCTGAGTGATGCATCAGCGTTAAGAGCCCCACAGTTTTTAGAGCCACCGTTTTACCACCCGCATTAGGGCCGGAGATAATGATGATGGGTTTATCTTCATCGAGATAAAAGGAATTAGCTACGACCTTAGAAGCATCGATTAAAGGGTGTCTAGCTTCTTTTAAATCGATGATTTGTTCGGTGCTACAGGTCGCAATTTCTGCGTTTATCTCATTAGCGTACAGGGCTTTCGCACTTAAAAAATCTAGCTCTGCGATAATCTTATTATTAGTAATAATTTCTTTTTCTTGGAGGAGCACTAAAGCGGTTAAAGCTTTTAATATCTTTCTGACTTCTTCATTTTCTTCGACCTTTAAGGAAGTAATCTCATTATTTAATTGAACGATTTCTAGAGGCTCGATGAAGGTGGTATTACCGGTATCAGAAACATCGTAGATAACGCCGTTAACTCGGCTTTTCTCTGTCGTTTTAACCGGTAAAACAAAGTGCCCATCGCGAATGGTAAAATTATCATCGTTTAAGTATTTAGCATATTGGAAAGCTAAAGAAGCGATTTTAGATTGCAAATTGTCTTCAGCTTTTTTTAATTTATTTCTAATTTGAAGGAGTTCAGGAGTAGCGTTATCGGCAATTGTTAAAGACCGAGTGATAACGCGATGGATTTCTTTTTCGAGATTAGATAAATCGATAAAGCCATTAGTTAAGTTGTTAATACGGGGATAGTTAGCGCTATCAATTTTCTTAAGAAACGCTGAAATCTTAACGATGGTTAAAACATCTTCGGCGATGAGATTTAAGTCTCTTGGGGTTAGTAAAGCAGTTTTTTTCGCGATTTCGATGAGCTTTAAAGCGTTCGCAGAACTAACAATAGGTAAAGGCCCAAACCTCACGATAATCGAACTGATTTCCTTTAAATCTAGTAAAGAATTTTCGATCGATTCGAAATTAGGAAGCTTCTTTAGTTCTTTACTATAGAGTTTTCCTAACTCTGTTTTATTGTAGGCCACTAGATGTTCTTTTATCTTATCGAATTCAAATGTTAAATAGATATCTTGCATGAGAACATTTTAGCATAATAAAAAATGCTTTTTATACCCTAAAAGTGTTATGATACTTTCATGAGTAAAGAGACGGTATCGTTCGCTATTTCTAAAGAACAAGTTGATGAAATTATTGAGTATTATCAAACTTATCAAAGATTAAACGATGGGGAATACATCGTTTTTCAAGCCATTTTTAATCAAGTTGTGATTACCATTTACGAAAACAAAAAAGGAAATCATAAAGCTACCTTTATCGGTCAAGAGGCTTCTAGCGAAGCTTTAAAATGGAAAGAAGACATCGAAATTAAAACGATAGAAAAGGCCACTGGGGGCAAACCCGATTGGCTATGTTACGCTAATCAAATCGGTAGCGACGAAGTCGGGGTCGGTGATTTTGTCTTACCCTTAATCGTGGTCGCTGCTTTTGTAAGAGGTAAAGATATCAAGATATTAGATCAATATGGCGTCAACGATAGCAAAAAAATCTCTGATGAAAAGATTAAAGAAATGGTCCCCCCACTGCTCAAAGTTTTTTCAGTCTCGAAGTTGACACTTAGCAACGACCATTATAATAAAGTGATCGCTAAAGGAGAAAATCTCAACTCTGTGAAGGCTAAGATGCACAACCGCGCTTTGCTCAATATGTTTAAGAAGTTTCCTGATACCAAACACATCTTTATCGATCAATTTGTCGGTGAAAGTAAATATTTTTCTTATTTGAACGATCCTCAGGAACCTAAAGTTCTTAACGTAACCTTTAAAACTAAAGGCGAGACCTATTATCCATGCGTCGCTCTAGCTAGCATCGTCGCGCGTTATGCCTTTTTAGTGGAAAAAGAGAAATTAGAAAAGAAATATCAGATGGCTTTCCCTTTTGGCGCGGGAAAAACTGCGGATGATTTTGCCAAGAGATTTATCGCTAAATTTGGCGAAAAAGAATTCGCTAAAATCTGCAAGCAAAACTTTGCTAATTATAAAAATTTGAAAGAAAATGAATAAATTAGATTATTGTTACCATACCCACACCTACCGCTGTGGTCATGCCTCTGGGGAAGATGAAGACTATGTCAAAAGCGCGATTAAGATTGGAATTAAGCGTTTTGGTTTTTCTGATCACGCGATGCTTCCCGGCATCAAACAAGTTCACTCCCGCGGAGATTATTCTTTATTAGATGACTATCTCGCTTCCACCCATCATCTTAAAGAAAAATATAAGGACACCATTGCTATTAAAGTGGGTCTAGAAGCGGAATACTCGGAAAGGTTTATCGATTATTATAAGGATTTATTATCTTCCAAAGCGATTGATTTCTTAATTCTCGGACAACACTTTAATTTTGATAAAAGTGATAATCCCAAATATATTAAAAACTTTAGAGATGATATCGAAGAACTATATTCTTACGCTGATTACCTAATTCGGGGAATGAGAAGCGGTTTATTTAAATATGTCGCGCATCCAGATTTATTTGTCACGATGTTTAAAAAATGGAATAAAGATTGCGAAATTGTTTCCAAAATGATCTGCGAAGAAGCGGTCAAAAATCATATCCCTTTAGAAATCAATATCCATGCGAAAAAGTATTGGAAAGACGGCTATGAACGTTTGATTTATCCTTGTGAAGAGTTTTGGAAGATCGCTGGAGAATATCAAGTCGAAGTGGTCGCTGGCTATGACGCCCATCATCCGAGTGAATTCGATAACGATATCGACTTTGTTTTTGAATTAATTGAAAAATATCAACTTAATCATTTAGAAGATTATACTATCTGAGACACTTTATTTTATCTCGTGGTTAAACAATAAAAAAACTTAAAAAGTCTGTCTTGAAACTATCGAACGATTGCGTTTTTCCGGTAAAACTCTAGTTTCGATGATTGCGTTTTTCCGGTAAAACTCGAGTTTTGATGATTGCGTTTTTTCTAAAGGCGTGCTAAAATACTGCTGTTCAGAAAGAGAATATCATTATGTTTAAAAGAAAAATATATGACCAGTTATTGAACTGGAAAAAGACCGCAAATGGCGAAAAAGCAATTTTAATTGAAGGCGCTAGAAGAATTGGCAAGTCAACCATTGTGGAAGAGTTTGCTAAAAACAATTACAAGTCCTATATACTGATTGATTTTTCAAAGGCCTCATTATCAATTAAAAACGCCTTCAATAATTTCTTAGATGATTTGGATTCGTTATTTATGTTGCTGTCCGTCGAATACGCCACTCCACTATTTGAAAGGCAATCAGTCATTATTTTAGATGAGATTCAACTCTTCCCTAAAGCACGCGAAGCCATTAAGCATTTAGTTAAAGATGGACGATATGATTATATTGAAACGGGCTCATTAATTTCGATAAAAGAAAACACCAAAAATATTTTGATACCTTCGGAAGAACGAAAAATTAAAATGTATCCCATGGATTTTGAAGAGTTTGGATGGGCGCTAGGCGAACATTTGTTGATTGATTATATAAAAACTTGCTTTAAAGAACAAAAGCCATTAATCAATCCTCTTCATCGGAAAGCGATGTTGTTGTTCAAAAAATATATGCTGGTTGGAGGGATGCCTAAAGTCGTAGATGTTTTTTTAAAAAACAAGCAGCAGTTTACTGAATGCGAAATTGAAAAAAAAGATATTTTAGAAACATATCGTGACGATATCAATAAAATTGATCGGATGTATAAAGCGAAGGTACTATCGATTTTTGACCAAATACCCGCCTTTTTATCTCAACATGAAAAACGAGTGAAAATTAGCTCTATCTCCTCGTCAGATAACGCTCTTGATTATGAAGAGACATTTTTTTGGCTAGCTGATTCAATGATATGCAATGAATGTTTCTTATGCACAGACCCGAATGTGGGACTGTCCTTGAACGAAAAAAGGTCTTATATTAAATGTTATTTAGGAGACACGGGGTTGCTCGTAACGCACGCCTTTGATGATAACAAAGACGCCGATGTTAATTTATTTCAAGAAATATTATCTGGCCGCTTATCAGTAAATAAAGGTATGCTCTACGAAAATGTCATTGCTCAAATGCTTGTTGCTAATGGTCATAAACTATATTTTTACACGCGATATTCCGAACAAAAACGCCGTAATGATATTGAAATTGATTTTATTTTATCTACTGGAAGTAAAACCACTAACAAAATAATACCGATTGAAGTAAAGTCGTCTAAATCGTATAAAACTAATTCTCTAGATTTATTTATGGATATCTACAAACATCGAATAGATAAATCGTATATCATTCATCCGAAAAATCTATCAATTAGGGAAAATGGCATAATTTGTATACCCGCTTACATGACGTTTTGCTTGTAAAATAAATCTTGTTCAATCAGAAAATTTCTTTACAAAATAAATAAAATTCGACTAGCCATGTCATTTATAACGGAATAATAAGCCATAAAAAAACGCAGTTATCAGTGTTTGATGACTACGCTATTATTTGTTTCCTGGTTATCAGTTCAACTATACTTTTTTATTCTAGAGTCTTAAGAACCTCATTAAAATATTGAGGAATATCGATTTCAAATACCATTTCTTTTTTAGTGCTAGGATGGATTAATTTTAATTTGTAGGCGGTTAATAACTGTCCTTTTTTATAGAGTTTATCGTAACCCTTGCCCACATATAAAGAGTCGCCTTCAATCGGATAGCCGATAGTGCTTAAATGCACTCTAATTTGATGGGTGCGACCAGAAACTAATTGGCACTTTACTAGAGTATGTTCTTGATATCTTTTTAATACCACAAAGTTAGTAATCGCCGGTTTTCCTTCTTTAAGTGCGGCCATTTTTTGGCGATTCTTTGGATCGCGTCCTATCGGCATTTCAATCGTCCCACTATTTTCTTTAATGACACCGCGCACAAGCGCGATATATTCTCGACTCATCGTGCGATTTTGGAGTTGTCTAGACAAAAATTGATGGGCATTATCATTTTTAGCGACGCACAATAAACCAGAAGTATCTTTGTCAAGGCGGTGCACAATGCCAGGACGAACGACACCGTTTATCGTAGAGAGTTTGTCTTCTCGATATAATAGAGCGTTTACTAATGTTCCAGAAGAATAGACATTCGCGGGATGGACGACCATTCCTTGAGGTTTATTGATAATTAGAATATCATCGTCTTCATACACGATATCTAAAGGTATATCTTCTTTTTTGATATCGCTTTTACTAATGGGAATATCTTCTAAAATTATTTCATCGTTTTCTTTGACTTTGTAGGAAGCTTTTTCTCTTTTATTGTTCACTAAGATTTTTCCTTCTTTAAGAATGGAGGCGATATAACTTCTCGATAATGCGGGATTTAAAACTGAAAGAGCTTTGTCCAGTCTTAACCCACTTTCTTTAAATGAAACGATGAATTTTTTCATAGTTATTTATCTTTTTCTTCATCTTGCTTAGCCAAGCGTTCTTTTTCTCTAGTCGATAAAGTCTTTTCTTCATTAAGTTTTCTTTCTTTTATCATATCTTTCACTTCGTAAATCACAACGTAAATGATGAGCATAAAGGTTCCGACGACGATACAAGAGTCAGCGATATTAAAATTAAAAGGCCAAAACCAATAAAAATCAATCCAGTCCACGACGGCATAATCTGGTCCATAAAAGATACGGTCAATCATATTGCCGATGGCCCCAGTGATAACTAAAACTAAAGAAGCTCTAACGATTAATTTAGTTTCTTTTCTTTTGACAATTAAATAGATCAAAATAGCGATGGTTATAATCGAAGAAGCAACAAGATATACGATTCTAGAGATTTGTGGATCCTCAAAACCGATGCCGAAAGCGGCATTATTATTTAAGACAAAACTAATGCGGACAATTCCCCAATCGTAAATGGTAGAACCGGGCGAAACATTAGCGCTTAAAACTAGTTGCTTAGTGATAATATCTAAAGCAAGCAAAAGTATAAAGAGCCAGATAAAAGACCGAAAGAATGATTTTAAATAGGAGATAATTTTACTTTTCACCATGGATTACCTCTTGACATCTCTTGCAGAGATAAGTGCCGTCTTCTTGCTTAATAGCCGTATTTTCATAGTTCCAACATCTTTCGCAGAAATGACCTTGATGACGCAAAACGGAGATTTTTGTATTCTTATAAGTAGCGCCGTCATTATCGCTTTCTTTAATTTCCGAAACCACGAATAATTGATTTCTTAAAACTGGGTCATAGGAATTAAATAAATTTTTTAAAGTCTTGTTGTTAAATGATATCAAGACTAAAGCTTCTTGGGCGGAACCAATAATTTTATCGTTTCTCGCTTCTTCAAGAGCTTTTAAAACGTCATCTCTTAATGCTTTAAAGTCTTCGTATTCTTTTAAGACATTTTCATCGACTTCTCGATACTTGGGAAAATCCAAATATTGAGGATTGCTAATCCTATTGCCCGGCATATTCAAATTAAATTCATCCATGGTAAAAGGTAAAACGGGGTTGAGTAATCTAAGGAGAGTTTCTCCGATGATATATAGAGTCGTCTGCACTTGCCTTCTTCTTAATGAATCTTTTTTGTCGCAATATAAGACATCTTTATTGATATCGAGATAGAAACTCGATAAATCACTCGACATAAAAGTCATAATCAGGCTCGAGGCACTAGAAAAATCATAGTGGTCGAGATGATGCGTGACATTTTTAACTAACAAATTTAGTGTTTCTAAAATGCAATTATCAACTTTGGTAAAACTACTTGCTTGATTTTCGACCTCAAAATCGACGAGATTCCAAGAGATAAATTTTAAAGTATTTCTAATTTTGCGATATTGATCGGCCACTTGTTTAATTAAGTTTTTACCGATGCGAACATCTTGTTGATAGTCGACAATCGCCACCCAAAGTCTCAAGATATCCGCGCCATAAATATTAGCGATTTCGATCGGATCGACACCATTTCCTTTGGATTTGTGCATCTGTTCGCCGTGTTCATCTAAAACCCAGCCGTGGCTGACGACATTTTTATAAGGGGATACCCCTTGAGTGGCCGTCGATAAAATCAAAGAAGAATTGAACCAACCGCGATATTGGTCGCTTCCTTCTAAATATAGATCGCTCGGAAAAGAAGTACCGCGATTAATTAGGGCCGCTTGCCAAGAAGAACCACTATCGAACCACACATCCATGATATCGTTTTCTTTGGTAAATAATCCATGAGGCGAATGGCTATTTTTATATCCTTCAGGAAGTAAGTCTTTAGCTTCTTTTTCATACCAAATATTGCTTCCGTATTGTCTAAACAAGTTTTCAACGTGTTTAAACACTTCCTCTTCGATAATCGGCGTCTCATCTTCTGCATAAAAGATGGGAATGGGAACTCCCCACGCTCTTTGGCGAGAAATACACCAGTCGCTCCGGTCTTTGACCATGTTGACCATTCTATTTTCGCCCCAGGAAGGATACCATTTAACGCGATGGATTTCGTTTAATAAACTTTCTCTAATCGGTTCGATTGAGCAAAACCATTGTTTGGTGGCTCGAAAGATTAAAGGCTTTTTAGTTCTCCAATCGTGAGGATAGCTATGAACAAAAGTCGAGTGTTTTAGTAAAGCGTTATTCTCTTTTAGCATTTCTAGAACCACTTTGTCAGCCTTTTCATAGAAAAGACCAGCTAATCTCTCACCCGCTTCTTTGGTGAATTTACCGTGTTCATCGACGGGACAATAGGGTTCAAGACCCTGTTCTATATATTTCAAGCAGACCTGATAGTCTTCAATACCATGTCCAGGAGCGGTATGGACTAAACCGGTACCGGCTTCATTAGTGACGTGGGTACCGACAATCACCAAAGAATCGCGGTCGTAAAAGGGGTGAGAACACATGATAAATTCCATATCTTGTCCTTTGATAGTTTTTAATAATTTGATTTCTCCTAAATCTAGCTCATCTTTTAATTTATCCGCAAATTCTTGAAGGAAGACGAGCTTACCAAATTTAGTTTCATATTGTCCGTAGACAAAATCTGGATGAACCGCAATCGCTAAATTAGCGGGTAAGGTCCAAGGAGTCGTTGTCCAAATGACAAATTTTGTCTCGTTATCGACGACATTTTTACCATCTTTTACCTTAAAAGAAACATAAATAGAATGCGAAGTGACATCCGCGTATTCGATTTCAGCTTCCGCGAGAGCGGATTCGCTGCTCGGAGACCAATAGACGGGTTTTAATCCTTTATAGATGAGCCCTTTTAGAGCCATTTGTGAAAAGATTTTTATTTGCTCCGCTTCATATTCTTTTTGCAAAGTTAGATAGGGATTAGCGAAATCACCGACTAATCCTAGACGTTGAATTTGAACTTTTTGTCTTTCAACTTGGGTTTTGGCGTACTCTTCACATAAAGCTCTAAAAGCTGAAAGCGACATTGATTTTCTATCCACCCCACTTCTAGTCACCATGTTTTCAATCGGTAAGCCGTGGGTGTCCCAACCAAAAACAAAAGGGGTTTTAAAACCTCGCATGTTTTTATATCTGACGACAAAATCTTTTAAGATGCGATTGAGCATGTGGCCACAGTGAATGTCCCCGTTAGCGTAAGGAGGGCCATCATGCAAAACGAATTCTTTAGCGTCTTGACGATATAAATTCATGTTTTCGTAAACTTTTTGTTCTTCCCATTTTTTGACTAAAAGAGGTTCTTTAACATTTAAATTGCCTCGCATCTCAAAATGGGATTTGTTCATCAGTAAAGTATCTTTATAATCCATATAGCCACTCCTTTTTAATATAAAAGCGTCCACATCTAAGGACGCCAGTAGCGCGGTACCACCTTAGTTCTAAAGATTAATCTTTAGCCCTCATTTTCTTCTTCTCGTAGAAGCGACGGATTCTTACTATTTTCAGAAATCTTACAAAGAAGTGATACCTTTAAGACCTATTCTTTTGGCTTCCACCATCCCAAATTCGCTAGTAGTTAGTTTTCTTAAAGACGTGTCTTCTAGGACGGATTAATTTTAAGCATTTATAAAATTAAAAGCAATAGAATTGATTTTAATAGAACTGCTTCCCACAAAAATAAAACTAATTTGTCCATATAAAGAAGTTTCAAGGTTCGTTCCATATAGCCTAAAAACATCATCGCTGTTATCAATGATGCTACCAGCTAGTAGCGTTTCATCATTGACCTTAATTATTAGTTCATAACGGCTATTTCTATTGCCCACACAAGCTTTAACAAAAGCTGCGTTAATCTCATAGGTATTAACGCTTTTTATTATGACTGAAGTAATCGGTTTCGTGCTACTTCCAAAACTAATTCCTGGTCCATTGGTGACAATATTGCTAATCGTCACGCCATCAGTTTCTACCTTAGCGTAAGATGTAGTATAACTTAATAAAAAGTCAATTCCTCCATAAATGACACTTTGTTCTTGATTAGGGAGTTTATTATCAATTCCTTCTATCGTGTCTAAATAAATGGCACCAGAAGCACAACTAGACATGGGATTAAGTGCGATATTATAAGATAAAGTCTGTTCGTCAATTAAAATCGAAGCGTTTACATATCCTCCATCACTTAAAGAAAATGTCTTATCTTCTAGAGAATGAACATATCCTTCCGTCACCGGTTCATAAGTGTAATCTTTATAGACTTTTACTATTTCAAAATCGCTAGAAGCGATAGAGGTACCGAGTTCATATTCTCTTTTTGCACTTTTGATAGCGTAGTGATCAAAAGTGTGTTCGTTGGATTTTAATCTCGATTCGGTAGGTAAGAGATCTTTAAAAGTGCCGTATTCATTTTTCTTATCTCCGAACACGTAGTCCGCTAAATTGGGATAATCGACATAAGGGTTTCTATTTCCTTGAGCGTATCCATCGATGGAAATGACATCTTGATAGACCGAAATATTGTGCTGCATTTCCAAATAATCGACAGCATATTCGTTGTTCCACGATAAAAGAGTGGATAAGTTGCCTATGGCAAAGTTACCTTCATTTCCTGAAATATAACTAACAGGTTGTTCGAGAATTCTCAACCCTTTCATCGTGATATTATTTTTAGAATCGATCTCATCTTCCTTATACATCGTCGCCATATAAAATATCGCTCGAGATAAACGACCCTTATCGATATGACCGGGTTCAAAGTTGGTTTCGCAGTAACTATACCCATCCAAACCATCGTGAGAAGTATAGTCGTTATAACTAGAAGAATCAGTATTAGCGACGCCGTAGTTCTTATTTCCTCTTGAAACATTGCCGGAAGCATAGGCGGCGAATAAGTTGTGATAATCAGTGGCTCGTCCTTTATGTTTAACAGCGTTAGAAGTGGAGCTACCGCACATTAAAGAAGCACAAAAAGCATGTTCTCTTTGCCAACCTTTATTAGTCTGAGTATAAAAAATATCTTCGCTACTATAAGCGACATCTAGATATTCAAAGTCATTTCTAGAATGATCCGCTTTAATATTGGATTCGTAATTAGGAGTGGAATCGCTATAACTGCAAGGAGTATAGCCTTCTCTAATAATATCGTACAACTGATTTTTTAAATCTTCACCGTTTTGCCAACTTCTCAAGTCTTTATAATAGCCGTTGTAAGATAAATTTTCTTCATCTAAAGAAAGACTACTGGTGCTTTGAGATGACGAAAAGGATTCTATCGAAGATGAAGTAGAGATAACCTTTGAACTTTGAGAAGAAATGGAAGATGATTTTTGCGAAGAAGATTTAGAACCAAAGATGGTATAACACGATGTGAGTGTCAATAAAAAAATAAAAGCTAAGCCAATTTTTTTCATTATTTCTTTAGGAACTCAGGCAAAATTGAACTTTCATCGATTTTATCGATTTCTTTTTCTTCTTCGTCGACATTTTCTTGCTCTAATGTTGATAAAACTGGACTTTCCACCGTAATTCTTGTCGGGGGTTCATATTCTGACGGTTTTGAAAAGTCAATTTCATTTTCAAAGTCACTGGCGATGACGCTGACGAGTATTTCATCGTTTAATTGGTCATTGATAGCTACGCCGAATTTAACATCGACATCGTGTCCAGAGGCATTGATCAACAAATTTACCGTATCTTGGGCGTCGAACAAGGAAACATTACGGCCACATGTCACCGCGACAATGGCTCTTCTTGCTCCGGCGATAGTCGTTTCTAGTAAAGGAGAATTTAGTGCCGCATTCGCCGCTTCTTTTGCTCGATTTGGACCAGTGCCCACCCCAAAACCAATCATGCTGACACCGGCTTTGCTTAAGGTATTACGAACATCAGCAAAATCTAAATTAATTACCGCGGGTAAAAGAATTAAATTAACGACAGTTTTGACGGATTGGGCTAAAACTTTATCGGATTCATTAAAAGCAGCGGAAATAGAAGAATTTCCTGAAGTCATCAATAATTTATCGTTGCTGACCACAATGATGGAATCGACATTTTCTTTTAATCTATTGAGTCCCGCGATGGAGTTCACCACTCTTTTTTTGCCTTCAAAAGTGAAAGGACGAGTGACGATAGCGACGACTAAAGCGCCCGAATCTTTAGCGATTCTTGCCACTACTGGAGCAGCGCCTGTTCCGGTGCCTCCTCCCATCCCCGCGGCGATGAATACCATGTTGGCACCTCTCACGATTTCTTTGATATCTTGAGTGCTAGCTTCTGCGGCTTTTTCACCGATTTCCGGTTCGCCACCAGCACCTAAACCACCAGTAATTTCTTGACCTAAAATCAAACGATTAGGAGATTTGCTCGTCGAAAGAGCTTGTTTGTCAGTATTTGCCACCCAAAAATCTACATTAGCAATTTCTTCGTCAATCATACGATTGACCGCGTTATTTCCTGCCCCACCCACACCGATAACAACTATCTTAGCCGCGGGTTCAAAGTTATCTAGATCGTAGTTTTCCATATCAATCTCTCCTTCTCCTTATTGATTTCGAGTGACATTGCCCGTTTTTGATTGGGATTCATCGTTGACATTTATATATTTCGAATGCGCTAATAACATTCCTAAACAATTAAAAAATGTGCCATTTCTCGCCCCTAAGTTTCTCGGTCTCACGACTTGAACGACATCGCTTAAAACTTTGGGAGTGATATAAGCTTCTAAACCATTTAGTTCCGCTCCCCCTCCGATTAATAGTAATGGAAAGGAGCGATATGACTTATCGTGTTGAGAGACCACTTTGTCGATAGATTCATTGACTTTTTTGACAAAGACTTCGAGTTCACTTTTGATAATGGCGTTTAATTCGCTGTTGTAATGACGGACTTCACGGCCTGAACCATCATCGACTGTACAAATCGGAGCTTTGAAATTCATTTCCCGATTATCGATGCCGTACATCATCTTATATTTTTCCGCTTCCGCTTCGTTGATGTTGAAGTTTTGAATAATTCTTTCGGTAATATTATCTCCGCCCCAACTAAAATAGGTCGAACCATATAAAGCGTTGTTACCGACGAAAGAAACGGTCGTGATATTGGAACCGATATCGACGAGGATATAGGAACTCGGTAAATCTTGATAAGAAGATATGAGTTCCACCGCCGCGAGAGGAGCGACGACAAATCGACGAGAAACTACTCCCCCATTGATCAAAACATTTTGGTAATTTTCAACTAGTAGTTTAGGTAACGTCTGCACTTTAGCGGAGACGGTGATAGTCGAAGAAGATTCACCCATCGGGGGACGAGCAAAAATTCTTCCGTGGTCTAAAGTAAAAGATTCAGGGATGACATCGACTAAGGCTTTATCTTGTAGGGGATAAGCACTATTCCTTATCAAGGCGTATATGTTCTTGATATCAAGAGAGGATATTTTCGAATCTTCAGTCACCACAGTCGTCACTTGTCTCGTTTGATAAATACCGAGGTTATAAGGGGGTAAACATAGTAAAACATCGGTAATGTTAATTCTCAGTTTCGCTAGAGGATCGGTAAATTCGCGAATGGAAGCAATGGTCGCACTAATTTTATTCGGGTCGACAAAAACCCCCGCGTCTATAGAATGACCATAGGGTTTTACTAGTGTATAGACGACATATACTTGACCATCCAGCTCGTAGCCGATGACGAGTTTAATCTTTTTTGAACCAAGTTCAATGGCGGCAATAGGTTTTTCCATATTTAATAACCAATTTTCTTTATTTTAATTAACTTCTTTTAATTTAACAACAATTAACTAAAAGTTAGTTAAAAAAATGTTTAATTGTGCAATTTTTTACTTATTAACCACTAGATATTAACTAGTTATTAACTAATAAAAAAGAAGCGACAATGTCACTTATCGCTTCCGTCCATTGAGGAGATGGACAAACAAGGAGAAATTTATATTGAGGTATTAATAATTATCTACTTCAATTTCTGGCACATCATCTGGGGTTTGTACTTCTTCAGCATGCTGGGCATGACTACCGATTTCGCGCATGGTAATGTAGGTTGGAACGGCAATTATAGTTCCTATAGAAATGGCGACGAGTAAAACGATTCCTAATTTACGAAACCTATAATACAAACGATGATGCTGGTTTTTAAATAATTTGTCTTTCATGACCATAATTGTTTTTCCCCTTTCTTTTTGGCTATGATCCGTAATTTAGCGCTAGCCGATCTCGGATTATTTTTTAATTCTTCTTGACTAGGGCTAATTGGCTTACGGTTAATAAGATAATATGGTTTTTCTTTAGCTTTCATCGGTCCGTCGAAACGGTCACCAATCGTGATAGCCGCTTCTTTAAACGCAGTTTTGACCAGACGATCTTCACCACTATGGAAAGTAATGACAGCTAATCTACCTCCAGGCTTTAGATGGTTCAAAGCGCGAGATAGCGTGATTTGTAAGACGTTTAATTCGTCGTTTACGGCGATTCGTAAGGCTTGAAAGACTTGTTTAGCGGGATGACCCGCCTTTTTTAATTCCTTCATCGGTTTACTTTTTTTGATGATTTCCACTAGTTCTAAAGTGGTCTTAATCGGTTTTGTTTCCCTTTCTTTTACGAGGTTTTTAGCGATGGAATACGAATATTTTTCTTCGCCGTATTTTTTGAAAATATCCGTCAGTTCCTCGAGTGAATAATTATTGATTATTTGATAGGCTGTCAGTTCTTGACTCTGATCCATTCGCATATCTAATAGCGCGTCTTGTTTGTATGAAAAGCCTCTTTCTTTTTGATCGAACTGGGGGGAGGAAACTCCTAAGTCCATCAAGATACCGTCGACCAATGGGGCATTTTCTTCTTGTAGAATTTCATCGATTTTAGAAAAATTAGAGAGTTTTAAGACAAAACTAGAAGATATTTTTTCTAACTTTCGTCTAGAAGCAATAATGGCTTCTTCGTCTTGATCGACCGCGATTAAGCGACCAGATGTTAAACGCTTTAAGATTTCCGCACTATGTCCACCGCGTCCAACGGTCAAATCGACATAGATACCTTCAGGATTGATGTTTAATCCTTCGATGACTTCGGCTAATAAGACGGGGATATGTTCATTCATATCCGTCTACTTGGTAGATATTTCTTCAGCGATATTTTCAAAGTCAGCGCGAATGCTATCTTCATATTGTTCATATTTGGCTCTGTCCCATATTTCAATATGGTCCCCAATGCCTAAAACGATAACATCGCGTGAAATATTGAATTTGCTGAGCAAGGCGGTGGGTAATTGGATACGACCTAACTTGTCGACATCGATTTCGAAAGTACTAGCGAATTGGAGACGTAAATAATCACGAACTTTGCTCTGATTGAAAGATAAGCGAGCAAATTCTTCTCCCAATGCCTGGTAGCGGCTCTCGGTATATAAAGATAAAGAACCGTCATAACCTTGCATGATGTAAAGAGTCTTTCCGATGTTTTCTCGCATTTTGCTAGGAATCATCAAACGGCCTTTTTCATCTAGAGTATGGTTATAACTTCCAAAAAACATGTTTCCCACTTTCTACCACTTTCTACCACTGGTGTCTATATTATGCCAAAGTAAAAAAGATAATGCAATAATTATTAATAAAAATTATTAAGAATAAAAAAATTCCTATTTTTCAGGAATTTTATCTCATTTAACTTTATAAGTAAAGTTATTCATCATCAGATGGCAGTTCTATCTGGTCTAAAACATCAAAAACAGGGTTAGTTTGGATTTGTCTTTCTTTAAAAAAATCATCTTCAGTTAAAACTCGATACCCTTCGCCGCTACTGGGTAAAGAAGCCCCAGGTTTAGTGATTTTATGAGGGACAGAATCGCAAATGAGCGCTAAAATGTAGGGCTCTAGATCGATGATGCTGCCTGGTTCGTATTCGACATTTTCTCTAGAAGTTTTATTGTTTGAAAAATAAAAATCTTCTTTAAATTTAATTTTTAAAACTATGTCGTCGAGAGTGTATGAACAAGAAGTAACGACCTCCGCGGTGCCCGATAATTTGCACTCTAATACATCTTCATATTCTTTCAAGATGACCTTCACCCGACATTTATCAATTTTTCTGATGTGATGTTCGTCAGAGGGGTGCATAGAAAAATCTATGTCTTTTTGAATTTTAACACTTTCATTTACCGGTAATGCTGCGCGATTAATTTTCATGAGGTACGAATCTCCGCTTTAAATTGACGAGTTAACTCAAACTTAATCTTGTCTTCTAAATCGCTCACTTCTTTTTCGGTGAGTGTTCCTCCATCTTTGAGATAGGTAACGGTAATAGCCATCGACTTCTTGCCTTCCGCAATCCCTTCTCCTTGATAGATATCAAAAACTTCGCAGTTAGTGACTAGAGCACCCCCACTCTTTTTCACTACTCTAATGACGTCGTTAGAGGCTATTTCCTGTTTTAAAACAAAAGCTAAATCGCGAGAAACACTGGGGAAGCGAGAGATGGGAGACATTTTAATTTCACTAACTCTAGCTTCTAATAATAGTTCGATATTCATTTCTAAAACCGCCGCGCTAGTTTTACCTAAGTCGTATTTCTCAATCGCCGAAGGATGAAGCTCTCCGCACTTTCCCACTAACTTATTTTGGAAAAAGATGGCCGCCGCTTTACCCGGATGAAGTTCTTGGTTATTGTCGATTAATCGATCGAATCTATATCTGGAAGGTTCGATACCTAAAGAAGCAAAAATTGCCTCCACTAAACCTTTAACGTGATAGAAATCATAATCTTCTTTTTTGAGTTGAGCTTGCGATAATTTTTGCCCCACTAACACGATAGCGAGATGTTCATTTCTCGAAGATTTACTAATCATCTGGGAAATTTCAAATAGAGCCAAATTCTTATTTTGTCTAGCGACATTGTAGGAAGCGACTTCGAGTAAAGAAGAGAGAATATGCGTTCTAAAGACTTCTCTTTCATCGGTCAAAGGGTTGATGATGAAATAATGTTCTTCGTTTTTTAACAAATTAAATTCGTTCATTTTCTTTTTGGAAGTCAGCGAATAAGTCACGCACTCATCTAAACCTTTACTGAGCAGAAGCGTGCGGAGATTTTTAATTCTCTTTTGTCTTTCACTCAGCATTCCCACTTTCGTATCTAAACGAGGTAAGATGGATTCGACATTTTCAAAGCCTAATAAACGGATGACTTCTTCGCTTAAATCAGCGTCGCTGGTGACGTCTAGTCTATAAATAGGTACTAACGCAGAAAATTCATTGTCGTTTTTAAAAGTTAAAACAAAATTCAACCTCTCTAAAACTTCTTTGATTTGGTCTTTAGAAAAGTTAGTGCCTAAACGCTTGTTAATCTTTGCAATAGAACAAGCCACGATGCGATCTTCATAGATTTCACTAGAATAAGATACAATCTGACTGTTTTCTTTTGCTTCACATAATTCATTAATTAAATTAGCGGCGTAATTTAAAACAAATTCCGCTTGAAAATGATTGGTGCCTTTAATAAATCTCATCGAAGATTCGCTCGCTAAACCGAGACGATTTGAGGTGTGTCTAATCGTGGCGCTGTCAAAAGATGCCGCTTCGATATAAATATTTTTAGTTTTTTCATCGACGGCGCATTCTAAAGAGCCCATCACTCCCCCTAAACACATCGGTTTATTATTACAGCAAATGACGATATCGCCTAAATTGATTTTGTAAGTTTTTTCATCAAGAGCGATGAAATCGCCTTCGTAATCATCTTGAGCGGTTAGCTCCGCTCTAGCTAATTTATCGGCATCATACATATGCAAGGGTTGACCAGTCATTACCATGACATAGTTACCGATATCGACAATGTTATTGATGCTCCTAATCCCCATAGCCATCAGAGAAGATGATAACCATTTTGGAGAGGGTTTAATGACGATATTTCTTATTTCTTTGGAGGCGAACTGCGGGCATTTATCAGTGGTAGAAGAAACCACTAATCGGGTATTAAAATCAACTTTCGGTGGTACTTCTGGAAGTTTGACTTCTCGATTATAGATAGCTCCGATTTCTCTAGCGATGTTAAAAACCGATAGTAAGTCTGGGCGATTCGCTAGAACTTTAATGTTTAAAACTACATCATCTAAACCTAAGTATCCCAAAACATTTTCTTCACCGACTAACGCATCGTGAGGCAACTCTTCAATTCCCGCTTTTTGATATTCAGAAAGATATTTAGCATCGACACCGAGTTCGAGCAAACTGCAGCACATGCCGTTGCTTTCCACTCCGCGAATGATTCCTTTTTTGATTTCCATTTGCGGTAATATCGCCCCAACACGAGCGACGATGACCTTTAGGCCGACCCGAGCATTAGGGGCCCCACAAACGATTTGACTAGTTCCGTATTTTTTACCTAAATATACATTTAAAACATGCAAGTAGTCGCCGTTAGGATGAGGCTCACAAGAAACTACTTCCCCGATGACTAGATGAGTGCCACGCGCTAAATATTTAACTTCTTCCACTTCGACACCAGAAAAAGTGAGTTTATCGGCAATTGCTTCGGGAGTTAATCCCTCTAAGGAAACATATTGACTAATATTTTTTAAACTGACTAACATAATTTTGTCCCCCTAGCTCACTTTTTTAAACTGCTGTAAAAAGCGAACATCGTTTTGATAAATCTTGCGGATATCGTCGATGTCGTATCTTAATATAGCGAGGCGTTCAATGCCGACGCCAAAGGCGAATCCACTGTATTGATTGGGATCGTATCCGTTCATCTTTAAAACGTTGGGGTGGACCATCCCCGCTCCGAGGATTTCAATAAAACCGGTTCCTTTACACATCGCACAACCTTTACCATTGCAGTTCGCACAAGTGATATCGACTTCGACACTCGGCTCAGTAAAGGGGAAATAAGAACTTCTCAGTCTAATTTCTCTTTTTTCTCCAAACATCTTTTTGACAAATAGCTCTAAAGTAGCTTTCAAGTGACCGAGATTGATATCTTTATCGATGACTAGGCCTTCAATTTGCGCAAATTGATGAGAATGAGTGGCGTCGTCATTATCTCTCCGATAAGTTTTGCCAGGACAAATCATTCTGATAGGACTACCCTTTTTAGCTTTCATGGCTCTAGCTTGAACCGGAGAAGTATGCGTTCTTAATAATTCGTTCTCGTTGATATAGAAAGTATCCTGCATATCTCTAGCGGGATGGTCTTTCGGAATGTTTAGGAGTTCAAAATTAAAAAGATCGGTCTCCACTTCTGGGCCATCAGCAATTTCAAAACCCATCCCTAAAAATATTTCAACCATTTCATCTTGAATGACATAAAAGGGGTTTCTAGAACCGAGATTAGAATCTTTGCCTGGTAGAGAAATATCGATGGTTTCTTTTTCTAGTTTTTCTTCTAATTCTTGGTTCTTTAGTAAAACCATTTTTTCTTCGATGGCTTGCGTGATAGCTTGACGGACCGAATTAATTAATTGACCACATTCTTTTTTTTGTTCTACGGGAAGACTTCCGATTTGGCTCGTCAAAGTGGACAGTTCACTTTTCTTCGATAGATAAGTATTTTTCACATTGTTCAACGCTTCTGTGCTTTTCGCTTCCTCGATTTGCTTTAACGCGGTTTTTTCTAAAAGCAATACTGTTCCTTTTTCCATAACGAACCTCACTTGTAAAATCGTTAATGATTATAACATAAAAATAAATATTACATTAGCATTTTGTAATATTATTTTAACACTGATTAGGCGTAGTTATTTATTTTAAATGATACATTAGGATCCCTGAAGCTATCGCCACATTCAAAGAATCGATTTTTGCATCTATCGGAATGTTGACTTTGATATCGGCAAGATGAAGATATTCTTCGCTCACTCCATGGCTTTCACTTCCGACTACAAGCACGAAATTATCGTATTTTGGTAGATGAGATAAGGGCGAGGAATTTTTATCAATTGTTGAAACAATTATCTTGTGACTTTTTTTATAATTAGCTAAATCGTCGTAGAAGACATCGATTAAGAAAATCGAGCCCTTCGTCGACGCTAAAACTTTTTCGTTATATAAGTCCACACTGCCTTTTGCTAATATCACCGCATCGTAATTAAAGGCGGCGGCGCTTCTAATAATCGTTCCTAGATTACCTGGGTCATTAATTCGATCTAGATAGATATTTTTATGATATTCATTTTTCTTTTTCCGTGGTTTTAAGATTTCCGAAACAAACACTACCCCTTCTGGATTTTTAGAGCTCGCTAATTTTTTAATGAGATCCATATTTACTTTATAAACTTCTATATCTTCCGCTACCTTCGACAAAGGAACGGAAGTAAAAATAGTTTTAACCACACCGTGAGCTAAGGCCATCTCGAGATTTTTAAAACCTTCCATAAGAAAAAGACCTTTCTCTAATCGAGTTTTTTTCATTTTTAAAGCATAGGCTTCTTTGATTTTATTATTGTTTTTTGAAATGATTTCTAACATTATTTTAACTCCATTTTTAATAATTTTCGGCGATATTCATTATATTTTGGACAATATTTATACAAAACATCATAGAATTTGTTGCTGTGGTTATAAACAAAACAATGGCTTAATTCGTGGATGATAACTGAATCTATTATAGCTTCATCATAATGGATTAAAGAATAGGAATAGGTAATGGTTTTTTTATTTTTATTGTTCGTCCCATATCGCGTGGACATTTTTCTTACTTTTACCTCATAGAAAGGGGCGTTCATCCTTAAAGCCTCTTTTTTAGTTTGTTCTTTTAGATAATTTAAAAACCACCCTTTTAATTTATTATGGAAATCCTTATTAGTTTTATAATGGATAACGGTGTCTCTTAGTACAATTGTTCCCGGATAAGTTAACTCATATTTTTCAGCAAAAATATAAATATAGTCTTCGGTTTCTAGGGCGAACTTAGAGCATCTGTCGATGAGTTTCTTCGCGAATTTATCTAACCCACTTTTAAGAGTCATAAGGCTAGTTCTTTTCGGGCAAGAAATCAAAAAATTAACCCCGTTAAAACGATAGTGAATGTTTTTGATTTTTTTATATTTAACCACTACTTGATATGATTTTCCTTCAAATAGGTAGATAAAGCTATTTTCCATACCTATTAATCATACTATTTTCTCCTTCTAATCGCTCGTTTTTATTATTAAATTTAAGAAAATGAGAACTTATTTCATCAATGATTTGTGATAATTGGACAGATTTTTGCTTTAAAAATAAGTCAAAAGAAACGAGGATGAATTTGTTATCTATGCTCTTGCGAGAGACCGCAAACATTATTAAAATAGACGAGTATGGAAAAAATCTTAATTTCCGCTTGTCTCATCGGCGATAAAGTTAATTACTTAGGAAAAAGTAACTACCATCCTTTGATAGAACAACTTTTGGAGAAATATGAACTAGTGCCTTTTTGTCCAGAAGTCGAAGGAGGCTTAAGTATACCCCGCTCGCCGAGCGAACAACATGGGGGCAAAGTAATTAATAGTAAAGGCAAAGATGTCACCGTTAATTTTGTTAAAGGTGCTGATCTTGCCTATAACATCTGCCTCTATCTCAATATTAAAATTGCTATCTTTAAAGAAAGATCCCCTTCTTGTGGGGTTCATCATATTTATGATGGTTCTTTCTCCAATAAATTAATCGAAGGAATGGGCGTCACCGCTTCTTTGCTCAAAAGAAAAGGAATCGCAGTCTATAGCGAAGACGAAATAGCCGCGCTCCTCTAGTCATTTATATTAGTAATGGCTATTTTGCCGATGATAGTTTTCTTCGAGTTTCTCGTAATAAGCTTTTTCAATCGTCGACCACTTCACCTTTAACAAAGGAACGATGTTTATGAAAGAACGAAACGCTCTCACGTAACTTTGTTCATCTTGTTTAGCGATAAATAGTCCGACTAGACGATAAGTTTCTAATATTTGTGCAGTCAAATCTGTAGCGTGTTTACTGTAGCGGTAAACTTTTTTTGAGACATTAATATCAATGCCTAAAGATAAGAAAAAATGTAAACCATCGACATATTCGTCTAAAACCACCTTTTTGGGTTCGCTCTCTTTGTGAGACCAATATTTAAAGCATCGCGTGGCATTAGCGAATTCACCGAGTTCCACGAGGAGAGCTAAAAGTCTTTTTTCACGCGTGGTCGCATAGCTGATATGGTGATTTTTAGCAATGGTCGCGTCGAGTTCGGCTTGTTTTTCGTATAGAAGATGTAGATCGATGGCCATTCTTATACCACCTTTTTTAAGTTCCAAATTTCTTGAGCGTAACTTTCGATGGTTCTATCGCTAGTAAAAAATGAAGAGTTAGCAATGTTGATTAAACAAATTTTTTGCCATTTCTTTTGATCTTTGTACAAGGCTTCAATTTTTTCTTGAGCTTCCACATAAGAAGCAAAATCGGCAAGAATAAAGTATTCATCGCGTTTATCCATAACCTCACTAAAAATCATCTTAAAACGATCGGGTCTATTATAGGTTGACCAACTGGTATCTAATAGAGAATCTAAGACATTTTTGATTCTTTCGTCGCTATTGTAAACATCCCACGGATTGTAATCGTAATTAGCGACATGCTGTTCGACTTCATGGGCTCTTAGACCAAATATAACCGCGTTTTCGTTACCGACATTTTCTACGATTTCGATGTTAGCCCCATCCATTGTCCCCAAAGTAATAGCTCCGTTCATCATAAATTTCATGTTGGAAGTTCCGCTGGCTTCTTTTCCGGCGGTAGAAATTTGTTCGGAAACATCAGTCGCGGGAATGATGAGTTCCGCGAGAGTCACTCTGTAATTTTCGATAAATACCACTTTTAAGTAGGGAGAGATTTCGGGATCGTTATTCACCACTTCTGCGACGGCTAAAATCAATTCGATAATCTTTTTAGCGTAAGCGTAACTAGGCGCGGCTTTTGCGCCGAATATATAAACCCGTGGATAGATTCTAAAGGAAGAATCGTTTTTCATCCTTTGATATAAGTAGATGACGTGGAAGATGTTTAACAATTGCCTCTTATACGCGTGCAATCTTTTAATCTGCACATCAAAAATGGCATTGACATCGACCTCGATGTTGTTGTGCTCTTTGATGTATTTGGCTAGAGCCATTTTATTTTCTTTTTTAATCATCGCTAATCTTTCTAACACTTCCTCATCATCTTTGTATTGTTCAAATTGCTTGATGAGTTCCATATTAGTAATCCATTCGTCCCCAATTTTTTCATTGATTAATTTCGTGAGTTGGGGATTAGAATAAACGAGCCATCTACGATGGGTAACTCCGTTCGTCTTGTTGTTGAATTTGTTGGGCATGCACTCGTAAAATTCTTTAAAAGTAATGGTTTTTAATATTTCAGTGTGCAATGCCGCGACACCATTTACTGAAAAGCAAGTATAGATAGCTAAATTGCACATATGAATTTGTCCATCTTTAATGATGTTCATCCGATAGCGATAAGCATTGGAAAGATTTTGTTCGGTCATTTCATTGTTAAAACGGCGGTTGATTTCTTCGATAATCATGTAGACTCGAGGAACAAGATTTTGTACATAACTAACTGGCCATCTTTCTAATGCTTCAGGCATAATGGTGTGATTAGTAAAAGCCATGGACTTACGAACTTCATTCCACGATTCATCCCAACCCATGCCATATTCGTCCATCATAATTCTCATCATTTCTGGGATAGCTAAAATCGGATGGGTATCATTTAATTGAAAAACGTATTTTTCATGGATACCTAGTAAGGTACCGTGATGACGATAATATGATCCTAGAGTGGATTGTAGTCCCGCGGAGACGAGAAAATATTGTTGTCTAAGCCTTAAAATACGACCTTCCTCCGTGCTGTCATCAGGATATAAACCATGACATAATTCTTCTAAAGCGCTGCAATATTCTTTAAAAGAAGTTCCTTTGGGTAAGGGGCTGGAAGAAGGTTCCGCGTTCCACAATCTCAATGTGTTAGTAACGTTATTGCGGTATCCCACGATGGGAACATCGTAAGGGACGGCTCTAACATTGACCGTTTTTACGGTTCTTATGGCGTAAGTTCCATCTTCTTTTAAATATGATTCTGGGTAGCCATAAAACTTCACTTCAACAGCATATTTTGGTTTTCTTACTTCCCAAGCATTGCCATTTGTTAACCATTGATCGGGTAGCTCCACTTGCCGACCACCGATTATTCTCTGTCTAAAAAATCCATAGGTATAGCGGATGCAATTGCCATGACCGATATAACCTAAAGAAGCAATACTATCTAAAAAGCACGCCGCTAGACGACCTAAACCCCCATTGCCTAAACCCGCATCACTTTCTTCTTCTTCGAGTTCATGAATGGAAATTCCTAAATCTTCTAGTCCTCTTTTTGTGACCTCGTATATTCCCATGTTTTGTAAATTGTTGATGAGCAATCGACCGATTAAAAATTCCATGGAAAAATATATCAAGGCTTTTTGTTCTCTTACGGCTCTATCGTAGATTTTGCCCCAGTTTAGATTGGCGTAATCTCTTACCATTTCACCCAAAATTTGATATCTTTCGGTGATGTGGCTATTTTCTACACTGACACCATAAGTTTCTAGTAGTCTTTTTGCGTATTCTTTTTTAAATGCTTGTTTGTTTCTAAACATTAGTTATCTCCTTGTTTCTTATTTTATTTTCTTAAATATACAAGCCCCAAAAGAGGCGAGTTTGATATTCAGATGAGCGGGTAAACCTTCAAAGCTTCCGAGTTCGCTATTAATTGGTAACCCATTATATTGATTGCTGCCCCCATAAACGTCTTTATCGGAATTGAAGATTTCTTCATAGGTACCGCTTTCAAGAATGGGAATAGCGTAGGACTCATAATAATTGCCAGTCATATTAAATACAAAAATCAAAGTATCTTTGTCGACTTTTCTCGAAAAAGCATAAATGCTTTCATTGGCATTGTCGACCATCAACCAACTAAAATGAGCGGGATTATGCTCTTCAAAATACATAGCTTTTTCGTGGCGGTAGATGAGATTTAAGTCACGCACCAAACGAGAAATACTATCATGAGCGGGATATTTTTTCAAAATCCAAGGCAGTGATTTGCTCTCATCCCATTCATCGAAAGACGCTAATTCATTTCCCATGAAATTTAGTTTTTTACCAGGATGAGAAAATTGATAGGTATATAGATTGCGCACTAGAGCGAATTTTTCGTAATAATTACCCCACATTTTATTGATAATGGTCCCTTTACCATGCACGACTTCATCGTGAGATAAAGGAAGCATAAAGTTTTCGCTGAAAAAATATGCCATGCTAAAGGTAATATTGTAATGTTCCCATTTTTTGTAGATGGGATCTTTAGAGTAGTATTTGAGCGTATCGTTCATCCAACCGAGGTCCCATTTGTAATCGAAACCTAGGCCTCCATACTGCGTATCTTTAGTGGTTCCAGGAAAAGCTGTAGAATCCTCGGCAAACATCATAACCGAGTGGTGAGCGATATGGATTTTACTAGTTAGGCGCTTGATAAATTCCAAACCACCTTCATTGACACCGTGATTTTTATTGCCATTGTGATAGATGATGTTGCTGACCGCATCGACGCGGATACCATCAAAATGGAAATAATCCACCAAATAGTTCATCGCACTCATCAAAAAACTTCTGACAGGGTCTTTACCGAGGTCAAATTGAAGACTGCCCCACTGAGACATTTTCCGATCATCACTGTACTCGTATAAACAGGTGCCATCATATTCGACAAGACCCCAACTGTCTCTAGCAAAATGGACGGGAACGAAATCGATAATTGCCCCGATACCATTTTGATGCAATCGATCGATTAACGACATCAATTGGAAAGGGTTACCATATCTTGAATCGATGGAAAAGAATCCGGTTGCTTGATAACCCCACGAACCATCGAAAGGATATTGGACTAAAGGCATAAATTCCACATGGGTGAAACCATGCTCTTTAATATAAGGAATAAGATAATCAGCAATTTCTTCGTAAGAAAGAGTGCGTCCATCATCACCTTTTCCTTTCCATGAACCGAGATGCATTTCATAAATGGACATCGGCGAATCAAAATTTCTCGTGCGATTCCTAAGCCATTCATCATCGTGCCAAGCGAAATCATGGTTATTAAATAAACGCGAGCAAGTTCCTGGCCTTAATTCCGAATAAAAAGCAAAAGGGTCAATTTTGTCAACATATTCGCCTTTTGCATTTTTAAAATGGTATTTGTAACATTGGTAGTTATGGAGATTAGGGATAGAAATTTCCCAGACACCTGCCCCATGAATTTTATGCATTTTGTCTTTGGTGACATCCCAGTTGTTCCATTCACCAATGACCGAAACATCTTCGGCACTAGGAGCGTAAAGTCGAAAAGTAACAATCGACTGTCCATCTTTTGTGGAGAAATGAGCTCCAAAATAATTATGTGCTTCGATACACTGTCCGTTGAGGTATTCGTCTAATATTTTAAATGCCATAATGAAAACCTCCAATGCTTTAATTATAATTAAAAAACAGAATAAATAAATAAGATTTATATTTTTTGATGGAAGAAATGGTTTTTAGTATCCTCATATTTATTCCTATTAAACGAGAATAAAACTGACATCTCTATTTTATAATTAACCTATTACCTATTTTGATTATTCGCTTGTCGCTCTCATTGCCATCTCTTTAATTATTCTTTTATTCAATATTTTATCGCAGTGTATAGCGTGCCCATCGAACAATTAATTGAAACAACATCTCTAATATGACATAATATTTTAATGTTTATTGAATAAACATAGATAGAGAGGATTTATTATTATGCCAATAGTAATGACGATAAATTCTGGTAGTTCATCATTGAAATTTAAAGTATATGATATGCCTGAAGAAAAGGTGCTTTGCTCTGGAAACTGTGAAAGAATTGGTTTGCCAGATGGCATCTTTACAATTAAATATAACGGAAATAGCGATGTAACTTATCCCGTTTTTCCTAATCATGGAGTAGCGGCTAAGTTAGTCGTTCAAAGTCTGATTGAAAAGGGTGTTATACAAGATTTTAATGAAATCAAAGCCATCGGTCATAGAATTGTTCAGGGAGGAAAATATTTTTCTTCTTCCGCCTTCTTTAACGAAGATACCGAAAAGAAAATCGAATCTTTAATTCCTCTAGCTTTACTCCATAATGCTGCCCATTTGACTTGTTATAGAGCTTTTAAAGAAGCCTTGCCCAATTGTCCGGCAATTGCCACCTTCGATACCGCTTTCCATCAGACAATGGAACCAGCGGATTATACTTTCCCTATCCCCTATGAACTGAGTAAAAAATATGATATTAGAAGATATGGGGCGCACGGCACTAGCCATCAATATTTGTCGCTTGAAGGCTTGAAATATCTAAAAGGTGTCAAACATCCCCGTATTATTTCTTGTCATATTGGTTCTGGCTCTTCTATCACTGCGATTAAGGACGGCAAATGCGTCGCCACATCCATGGGCTTAACTCCTTTAGGGGGCGTGATGATGGGGACGAGAACTGGCGATATGGACCCTAGCGTTTTTAATCACGTCGTTTCAGTAACCGGAAAATCCGCGGAAGAAGTTTACCAAATGTTCAATAAGAAATCAGGTTTTTTAGGGGTCTCTGGTGTTTCAAATGACACGCGAGATGTTTTAGCCGCGGCAGAAAACGGCAATGAACGAGCCCTCCTAGCGGTGCAGATATTCTGTCGCCGTATCGCTGATTTTATCGGTCAATATTTCGTGAGATTAGGCGGATGTGATTTATTAATTTTTTCTGCGGGTATCGGAGAAAACGAACCGAGAATACGACGTAGAGTCTGCCATTTATTAGAAGAAGCTCTCGGCGTTAAAATCGATGAAAAAATCAACTCCACAGCTCGCGGTAAAGAAGTGGTTCTCTCTCTACCGGAAAGCAAAATCAAAGTGGTGATCATTCCCACTGATGAAGAAGTCATGATTGCTCGTGATTGTTATGCCATGTGTATTAAAGGAAAGTAATAGATGAAATTAGATAAGAAAATTATCGAATATTTAGCCCCTTTTAAAAAAGATATCTCGAGATTTTTAAAAGCGGTAAAGAATTATGACCGCATTGCAGTTTTTCGTCACGCCACGCCGGATTACGATGCTCTGGGTTCTCAATTTGGTTTAGCCACTTGGCTGAAAGATAATTTTCCAAATAAAGATGTGTGTGTTTTAGGAGACAATCACGTCACCTATACAAATCGCGTTTATCCTAAAACTGACAAGATAGATGAAGATTGGTTTAAAACGCCATTTCTAGCGATTATTTTAGATGTCGCTAACCTCGCAAGAATTTCTGATCCTCGTTATAAAAATGCTGAATTTATCATTAAAATTGATCATCACCCTGAAATAGAAAAATTTGGAGATATTTCTATCGTTAATGTAAAGGCTTGTGCGACGGCTGAAATGATTACCAACATGCTTCTATCCTTAAAAGGTCATTATGTTTTAAGCAAGAAAGCTGCTTCTTATCTATACTCCGCGATCGCTGGTGATTCTGGAAGATTTCAATATTCCTCAACTTCTCAAGTCACTTTTATCACAGCCGCTTACTTATTAGAAATCGGTATTGATATTACAGAAATTTATCAAACGATGTACTTAAGACAAATTGATGATTTGAAGATTATGGGCTATATTATTGATAATTTTAAAACCACAAAAAATGGAGTGGCTTATTATCTTTTACCGGATAAAGTGTTAAAAGAATTAAATATAACTACGGAACGTGGCAAAGAAAATGTTAACCTATTTTCTAATATCGAAGGCATTGAGGCATGGTGCTCGATAACCGAAGATATTAAAGACAATTGCTGGCGGATTTCTCTTCGCAGTAAAGAAAAACCAATTAACGAATTAGCCGCTAGATGGGGAGGTGGAGGCCATGCCCTAGCGAGTGGCGCTCGTTTAAACAATATTAGTGAATTAGATAAATTTATCGGGGAATTAGAGGCATTATTTACCGAATAAAGGTACTAAAAAATTTAATTTAAGCCTTAAATGCGCTATATTAGAACTATGAACGATTTTGTCCCTTTACGCATCATTTCTGATTACTCTTTTTTAAAGAGCGGTCTTACTATGGAAAGAATCAAACTTGGCGTTTATAAAAACGATTATTACGGTCTAGGTCTATGCGATATCGGAGTGATGTACGGGGTGCCAGCCTTTATTAAAACCGCAGAAGAATTAAATCGTCCCTACGTCATTGGTATGGAAGTCGAACTAAACGATGATGTTTTGTGTTTGTATGTCAAAAACGAAACGGGTTATCGTCATTTGATGAAACTTGCTACCGCTTTAAGCAGTCAATCTCTCGACATCCAATTATTAAAAAAATATAGCGAGGGCTTGATAGGGGTTATCGAGACTTCTAACGATAAATTCAAAACTCTTTTTAAAGAAGATCGAGAACAGCTTAATCGCTTGTTATTCGATTACGATGTGTTATTTAAAAGTAACTTTTATCTAGGGATATCGGTCACTAGTAAAGAAGAAGTTAGCTATGCTAATGAAATAAGAAATTTCGTCAGCAACCATCCTTATAATTGTGTGGCTTTTCCAAAAATTAGATATTTAAAAACCGATGACGCGATTGTTTTATCGATTGTAGAAGCTATCGCCACTGAAGAAGAAATCACGATTAAAAAAGAAAAAGGACAAGACTATTTTATGTCCTTTAATAATTATCAAAAAATTTACACGCCAAAAGAAATTAGAAATACTAGAGAAATTGTTGAGGCGACTTCCTTTTCTTTTCATCAAAAAAGAGGGGAAATGCTCCACTATCCCGTTGATGATGCCAGTAAGACTTTAAAAACAATGTGCCGAGAATCTTTAAAGGATAAGGGATTAGAAACCACTGAAATCTATCAAAAAAGATTAGATTACGAATTAGAAACAATTATTAATCTAGGATATGCCGATTATTTTTTAATCGTTCACGATTTTGTTTCTTACGCTAAAAATAACGATATTTTAGTGGGACCAGGTAGAGGCAGCGCCGCGGGAAGTTTAGTTTCTTACTTGCTTAATATAACTGAAATTGATCCGATTAAAGAAGATTTACAATTTGAAAGATTTTTAAATCCTCATCGACAAACTATGCCCGATATCGATGTGGATTTTATGGATATTAAACGTAACGATGTCGTGGAATATGTTAGAGAAAAGTACGGAAATTCTCGAGTGGCCAATATTGTCACTTATCAAACGATTCAAGCGAAACAAGCCTTGAGAGATATCGGTAGAGTATATAATTTTCCGACTCATCATATCGATTTATTATCTAAAAGACTATCAAATCCAAAACTATCTTTAAGACAAGCTTATCGACAAATACCAGAATTTAAAAAATTAGTGGATAGCGATGAATATTTTTTACAAATTGTGTCTTTGGCAAGCAAAATCGAGGGACTGATAAGACAAAATGGTTTACATCCCGCTGGGGTCATATTAAATCATGGTCCGTTAGAAGAAGTTTTGCCTTTATCGATAGACTTTTCTAACAACTATATTTCGCAATACGAATTAAACTATTTAGAAGATCAAGGCTTTTTAAAAATTGACTTTTTAGCCTTGAGAAATTTAACCACTATTTCTTATTGTGTGGATTTAATAAACGATGGAAAGAAAATACCCATTATTGATAAATTTAATATTCCCTACGATGAAAAAGAAGTTTATGAATTCATTGCTTCTGGGCAAACACTGGGCATCTTTCAACTGGAAAGTTCCGGTATAAAAAGAGCGATTAGCGTTCTTAAACCTAGTTGCTTTGATGATATTATTGCTTTGCTAGCTTTATATCGTCCCGGACCGATGGATTCGATTCCTTCCTACGGAAAAAGAAAAGAAGGAAAAGAAAAAATTACTTATGATGATCCATGTTTAGAAAAGATTTTAAAACCGACATATGGCATTATTGTCTATCAAGAACAAGTCAATGAAATCGCTCGAGTGATGGCGGGATTTTCTATGGCGGAAGCTGATTTGTTTAGAAGAGCTATTACCAAAAAAGATGCGGGAATAATCAGCGCGAACGAAAAAGCCTTTATCGAAGGTTCAATTAAAAATGGCCATTCGGAAACCGTGGCTAGAAAAGTATTTAACAATATCAAAAAATTTGCGGGTTACGGTTTTAATAAATCCCATCCCGCTGTCTACGCAATCATCACTTGTCGAACAGCGTTTTTAAAACTTCATTATCCCCTAGAATTTTACGCCGCTATTTTGGAGACCGCCAGCGGAACATCCGATACTAAATTTAGTGAATATGTCAGCGAAATGAAAAAAAGGAACATTAAAATTATTGCTCCTAACATCAACGCTTCGACGAAAACTTTTTTAGTCTATGAAAATGGATTGCTCTTCCCACTCAGCGGTATAAAAGGCATTAATAACTTATTAGTGGATAACATAATAAATGAAAGAAAAGAAAAGCCATTCACGGATTTCTTTGATTTTGTCTCTCGAATGTATAATTTAAAAATTAATGATGAACAAATTGTTCGACTGATAGATGCTGGTTGTTTTGACTCTTTTAATCCTTCGAGAGCCTCGCTGAGAGCGACAGTAAAGAGCGCTCTTCAATTCGCCGAATTAACCTATAAAGAAGATGGTCAATTAAATATTGGCTTCTCGGCCTTTATCACTCCTTACACTATCGAGCAAAAAGATGATCCTATCGAAAATCTAAATAGAGAATATGAAGTTTTAGGGATGATGATTTCAAATAATCCACTATATTATAAAAAAGAAATCTTAGCTGAGAAAAACGTCATTCCCATCGTTGAAGCTAAATATCTATTTGAAGCTAAAATTGCGGGTTTAATTAAAGATGTTAAAAAGATAAATACCAAAAAGGGGTCGACCATGGCCTTTGTTAAACTTCTCGATGAAACTGATGAAATTGAAATTACAGTTTTTCCTGATACTTATGCTAATGTTTTAGATTTAGTAGAAAAAAACAACCTTGTTGTTTGCGACATTAAACGCAAAAAACGCCAAGATGACTATAGCTACATTGCTGACAACATTTACCCATTGGAGGATGAATAAAATGGCAAAAATAACAATTATTGATGGAAATTCTCTGCTATTTAGAGCGTATTATGCCACCGCTTATCCGGGAATGGAAATTATGAGAAATCAAGAAGGCGTTCCAACTAACGCTATCTTTGCATTTTCCAATATGATCAACCGAATACTAAACGACGTCAAAGAGGATGAAGGTATCATCGTCGCTTTTGATGCGGGAAAACAAACTTTCAGAAACGAGCAATTAGAAACATATAAAATTAATCGCAAACCCACACCCGAAGATTTAGTAACACAATTTCCCATCGCTAGAGAATTTTTGAAATCTTTAGGTATTTATATCTATGAGCAAGAAGGTTTTGAGGGGGATGACATCGCTGGAACCGTCGCTAAATTAGCGCAAAAAGAAGGCTATGAAGTCACAATCTATACTTCTGATCGAGATTTTTTACAATTAGTGGACGATGATATATCAGTTAATCTCATCAAAAGAGGATTGTCTGATGTAGTGACTATGACCCCCGAACTCGTTGAAGAAACCTACGGAATTTCTCCAGTTCAAATCGTCGATTATAAAGGGCTGAGAGGCGATAGTAGTGACAACCTACCTGGTATAAAAGGAATCGGTAAAGTTACCGCGGTAAAATTAATTAAAGAATATGGTTCATTTGATAATATTATCGCTCACGCTGATGAAATCGATGGCAAAGTGGGCGAAGCTTTAAAAGAGCATCAGGATATAGGCAAACTATCCAGAGACCTATCGATAATTAAAACTGATATATCTCTACCTTTCTCCATTAAAGATACAATTTATCGAGGTTATGAATTTAAAACTATCAGTGCTTTTGCGCAAACTTATGGTTTAAAACAATTCATGTCAAAAATCGTCCAAAAATGGAAAAAAACTGATTTGTCTGACGTTACTGTTTCCGTTGAAACTGTCACATCTTTAAAAGATTTTGTATGTAAAGATAAAGTAGGAATTTCTCTTGATTATAGCGACGACAATTATACATTGGGTTTACTATACGGCATGGCTTTTTCTAACGGAGAAAATACTTACTATCTATCTTTTGAAGACTTAAAAAAGGATCAAAAAGCTCTAGACATATTGAAAGATAGGAATGTCCATAAATATTGTTATGACTATAAAGCCATCAAAGTGGCCTTAAAGAAAAACGAGATTGAAATCGCGGGTTTAAAATTCGATTTACTAATTGCTTCCTATCTACTCGATTCCTCGATTAAAAACAACGTAGAAGCCGTGATGAATATTTTTGGAGTCGATTTAGGAAAGCAACCGGAAACGTTATCCTTATTCGGTAACGAAGCCAGTGATAGAACTGGCAAAATTGCCTATTATTCCTTAATATTAGCCAAAAAAGTTCAAGAAGAATTAGAAAAAATATCCGCTTATAAACTTTTTAATGAATTAGAAATTCCCTTAGTTGATACCCTCGCAGATATGGAAATAGAGGGTTTTCCCGTCGATAAAAAAATGCTAGAAGAATTCGGTGAAATTTATCAAGCGAAAATCGATGAAATCTCTGAAGAAATCTACAATCTAGTGGGCGAGAGATTTAATTTAGCCTCCCCTAAACAAATCGGAAATATTTTATACAATAAATTGGGTTTATCGAGCAATAAAAAACTATCGACATCGAGCGATTCTTTAAAGGAAATTAAAGACGAGCACCCAATAGTTGATAAAATATTAGAATATCGCAAGTATTTTAAATTATTGACCACTTATGTTGAAGGATTAAAAAGTCAAATTCATGACGATGGAAAAATTCACGCAAAATTTAATCAAGCTCTGACTACCACTGGTAGGCTATCTTCTTCGGAACCGAATTTGCAAAATATATCAATTAGAGACGAGGAAGGTAGAACTATTAGAAAAGCTTTCTATTATCCTAACCACACTTATGAAATATTATCTTTAGACTATTCGCAAATTGAATTACGAGTATTAGCCTCCTTATCAAATTGCCCATCCTTAAAAGATATATTCCTCTCAAAAAAAGATATTCACGCGGAAACCGCGATTAAGATTTTTAACCTTCACCAACCCCCCACTCCTCTACAAAGAAGTCGAGCTAAAACGGTGAATTTTGGTGTGATTTATGGCATCTCAGACTGGGGATTAGCGGAACAACTTGAAATACCACCAAAGGAAGCTAAAAAAATTATCAACTCTTTTTATAAATCATTTCCGGAAGTTGCGACCTTTTTTACTAATGTCGTTAATGACGCTTTAAAAAATGGTTATGTCTCGACTTTATTAGGAAGAAGAAGATATTTAAGAGAATTAAATGATAGTAACTATCAAAAAAGAGAAGCGGCGAAAAGAGCGGCGATGAACGCTCCTGTACAAGGAACTGCTGCCGATTTAATAAAATTAGCGATGATCAAGATAAATCAGGCTTTAAAAGAGGGAAAATATCAAACGCAAATGATTTTACAAATTCATGATGAATTAATCTTCCGTGTTCCCAAAGAGGAAAAAGAACAAGTTTATAAGCTCATTAAAGATATTATGGAAAATGCTTTAGATTTAGACATTCCTCTTGAAGTCAGTGGAGGATTTGGTTTAGATTGGTATAGCACTATGTAAATATGCCAGAATTACCAGAAGTTGAAACAATTAAAAATACCCTTTTACCGATTGTCAAAGATCGGAGAGTTTTAAAGGTAGAAGTTTTTAGAAAAAGCATTGTTAAAAATTTAGAAAATGAATTCAAAGAATTCATGAATAATGCTAAGTTCCTAAATATTTCTAGACGAGGAAAATATTTAATTTTTCATTTAAGCGATCATAAAATTTTAGTTTCTCATTTAGGAATGGAAGGTAAATACTACGAACTAGCAGAAAATGAAGCTGATAGTAAATATTGTCGCGTAGCGTTTCATTTAGATAACAATAAAAAACTGTGTTATGACGACTCGCGTTGCTTTGGCAAAATGTTTATGGCTTACGACCATAATTATTTAAAAATTAAAGAATTGGCCAAATTAGGTCCCGAACCTTTTGAGATTACTAATGTGGATTTCCTATTAGAAAAAAGTCAAAAAGTCAATGTGCCGATTAAGACCGCCCTACTAAGTCAAAAACTATTTGTTGGTTTAGGCAATATCTACGCTGATGAAGTTTTATTTTTAAGTAAGATTCATCCTTTAACCCCCACAAGAAATATTAGTAAAAACGAATGGGAATTAATCGTTAAAAATACCAAAACGGTTTTAAAGCAAGCTATCGCCGCTGGAGGATCGACAGTAAAAAGTTATGAATCAGGAAAAGGGATTTCTGGCAATTTTCAAAACAAGTTGAGAGTTTACGGTCAAAAAGGTAAAAAGTGTGTTTCATGTCACAGAATTTTACGTTTTATCAAGGTAAATGGTCGAGGAACAACTTATTGTCCTTCTTGTCAAAAGAAAAATGTTGCTCCCTTAAAGATTGCTATTGTTGGAAAAATAGCCTCTGGTAAAAGCGCTGTTTTAAACATTTTTAAAACCAATCAGTTTTGTACAATTTCTTCGGATGACGTTGTCCATAGTTTATATAGCCAAAAAAATATCCAAGATAAAATTATTAAAAAATTAAAGATTAAAGAAAAAAATATGAACATTTTTATCGATGGCTTAAGAAACCATTTACACGATAATCCTAAAGATTTAGAAAAATTAGAAAAATTAATTCATCCTTTGGTAAAAGATGTCATCGTTAAAACCTTCAACAACTCTAATTCTATATTACTAGTCGCAGAAGTTCCTTTGCTTTATAAAGCTAATATGCAAAATATGTTCGATATAATTATCGGGGTAGATATCAATGAAAAAAATCAAATTAATAGGTTAAAATTACGAGATAGAGAAAAGAGCGACTTTAACAAGCACATTAACGATAATAATAATCTTTTTGATGAGCGTTTAGCCGATCTTGATTACATTATTAATAACGATGGAGACTTATCTTCTTTAATCAGACAAACGGAAGAAATTATTAGTAAAGTTTTAAATCGCCTAGATCAATCTCTCGATCGAGCATAGATCTAATGGTTTTGACAATTTGTTTAGCCATTATCGCTCTAGAAGCGTTCGTAGCGTATAGAGTTTCGATTTCATCCAAAGTAAAATTACTCGTAAAAATAGTAAATAATCTTTTGTTGCATCTCGTAGTAATAATTTCGTTGACGATGGCGTCTCTAATAAAATCAGTTTTTAATTCGTGTCCAAAATCATCGATAATCAACACGGGAACGGTACAATAAAGTTCGAGTTTTGTCTTAAAATCACTAGGACTTTGCTTGCTTAAATCATTCAGTTCAAGAAACCTTGTCGAGGCATTGATAAAGCAAATGGGAGCCTTACCTTTAATCGCCCGTTTAGCTAAGTCAATGGCGATGGCCGCGGCTAAATAGGATTTTCCCGAGCCGATACCTCCTTCAATATAGAGCCAATTTGTACTGATATTTTTTAAATAATTGGAGTAAACCGTTAAAGCTTCGGTCTTGGTTTTAGATTTATCGACATCAAAAACGGATATGTCTAGCCATTCATCTGGAAAATCTCTAATGATTAATTGCTTTTCAAAACTGATTCTTCTTAATAGTTCTTTACAGGGAATCAATTGACTTTCCACTACATTGTTGGCGTAAGTAATCTTGGTGATAAGATAAGCATTTTCTTTTTCACATTTTTGTAAACCTGGGCATTTACGGCAGTAATTTGTATCTCTGACCAGATCGTAAATTTTGGTAATGTTTTCATCCATTATTTGTTCCGACATTCCGATTTCTTTGCAGTATCTCATTACCGCTGGGCAATCGCGGAGGGCCTCTTTCATCTGCTTGATAAGTTCTTCGCTGTTTTCCACTTTGAGGTTTTTGATTTTAATCTTTTTCATGGCCGTTACCTCCGTTTAATTCTTCAATCAAGCGTTCCCATTCCACTTCCCAGTTTTCGTTTTCCTCTTTTTTTATGGATTTTTTTGGAGTTTTGTCTTCTGTAACAGAATAAGTTTTTGTTTTTCTTTTGTCATTTCGACCACGACGATCAGTTTTCTTTAAATAATTCATAGCATCGACGGCTGTCCGACAGTTTTCTCTAACCAAAGAGGCCGCAATTTTTTCACAAAACGCTCTAGCAAGAGTATTGTCCGCTCTAGTTAAGACATAGTCAACTAATGCATTTATCACGGCATCAGTTAATTTAAATTCATTGCTTAAATCATCTAATAAACGCATGTCTACCGAAGCGGGCTTAATGCCATTTTGTAAACACGTCAAATAATCGACTGGTGATGTGGTTTCCATGAGGTTGATTTTCTTGGCTAAATCGGTTTGTCCTTGATTTAAATTTGGCTTATTATCCTCATTCTCTTTCGACTTACTATATTTGCTATCGCTAATTTCTTGCATCATTTTATTCAGTCTTGAAAAATCTATTCGTTCCCCTTTTTTCATGCTCGGTTCATAAATTTGATTGACCAAATTAGCGGATGTTTGTTCGTCAATACCATACAAAGTCGCTAATCTTTCTATTTCTTTTAACTCTTCTTTTTTAAAGGCTGAAAAAGTTATTTGAGATATCGAAGATAAACAATTAAAAAATTCTTCTTGCTGGAACTGGCTCTTAATCTTACCGCTATTTCTTCCTTTGATTTTACTATTATTATTTATAGCTTCTATAAAAGCTTGATCATTGAATTCTGGATGAAATACTTCGACATATTGTGCAGTAATCTCTTCGCCGTAATCATCTTTTCGATCGACCAAATAAATGTTTTTTAGTCGATTAGCATTATTTTCTCCCACAGTTTTAATGAGCATCCCATATAACAAGGTATCATCAAAAAAACCTCGAGGTGACTTAGGAGCATAAAGTTCATAATGATATATGTTAAAGCCTTCGCGACTTAAGACGAAAGTTTTCAATAAACCGACAGCTTCTAGATATCTTCTAGCCATCACAAATGTATCGGCGGTCATCCGCATCCTCGAAAACACTTGCCCGTGTGTGCACAGCGGAGAGACTTTTTCATTATTAGCCTCACTCCATAAGGTCATATAAACCGCTAGAGCTTCGTAGCCAATCATCGATTGATACAAGTTGGCTATGGTATCTCTATCATAGTCAGCAATCATCGAGGCCAATCTCACTTCTAAAAAATCGTTATTTGCTAATGTTTTCATAATTCAGTGAATGTATTATGTCATGAAGAAAAAACAAAGCAAAATGAAATAAATATGCACAATTTTTGTCAAATAATTATCCACACTAGAGGTTTGAACATTTATATTTAATATAAATAATCTTAATTTGCTTCAATTTATAAAGTTATCCACATATAATTTTGTGGAAAAAATATTTTTTCAAAAGAAAAATTAATAAATGCGTGTATAATGTTTGCGTAATAATATTTTTATTATTAAGGAGTTCACTATGATGAAAAAAATTGCAATCCTAACTAGTGGCGGCGATGCACCCGGTATGAATGCAGCACTTCGTGCGTGCATTAGAGCAGGATTATTTCACAACATAGATATGTACGTGGTCTATGATGGTTTTCGCGGTTTGGTCGAAGGAAATATACACCAAGTCAATAAAGATTTTACTCAAGATATTATCAATCGCGGAGGTACAATCATTAGAAGCGCCCGCATGGACGAATTCACAAAACTTGAAGTGTATAAAAAGGCCGCGAACAATTTAAAAGATTTTGAAATCGATGGCTTAATTGGTATCGGTGGCGATGGAACCATGAGAGGGTTAGAATCTTTGAGCCAACTTGGTATTATTACTATTGGTATACCGGCGACTATCGATAACGATGTCGGTGCTACTGATCAAACCATCGGTTTTTCCACCGCTTTAAACACTATTTGTGATTGCGTTGATAAATTAAAAGATACCTCTGGTTCCCATCAACGTTGCTCGTTGATTGAAGTCATGGGTCGTTACTGTGGAGATTTAGCGATGTTTGCCGCTTTAGCGGAAGGAGCTGAAGGGGTAATTTGTGTTGAACACCCCTTAAATGAAAAAGTTTTATTCCGTAAATTAAGAAAGATGAAAGCCCAAAATAAATCTCACGCGATCATCATCATTTCTGAAAATTTATTAGATATTAATGATTTAGCTAAAAAAATTGAACAAGATACGGGTTTTGATACCAAAACTGAAGTACTTGGTAGGTTACAAAGAGGCGGATCACCAGTAGCTCTCGATCGTATTCTAGCAGCCAGATTTGGCGCTAGAGCTATAGATTTATTGTTGGAAGAAGAACCGACTAGTCGTGTTGTCGGCATAAAAAACAATCATATCATCGACTATCCCATCGAAGAAGCTATCAAGATGGAACATGTACTCGAAAGTGGTCTGCGCGACTTAATCGATATGTTGCAATAAATTCAAATAAAAAAAGGAAAAGCCCACTACTGTATTGTGGAGGAAAAAATATGAAAATTCAACAACATGACGGAACTATTACTGAATTAGATAAAAACTCTTCTGAAGCTTTAGATATTTTAAATCACTCGACGTCTCATCTTTTAGCCCAAGCAGCACAAGAGCTTTATCCTTTTGTTCTTTTTGGCTTTGGTCCTTCAATTGAAAATGGTTTTTATTACGACATCGATTTCGGCGATAAAGTATTAGTCGAAGATGATTTACTAGCCATCGAAAAAAAGATGAGAGAACTCGCGAGTAAAAACTATCAAATCTCAAGAAGAGAAGTTAGTAAAGAAGAAGCTCTAGAAATTTTTAAATCCAATCCTTACAAGGTGGAGCTAATTAAAGAAATCAATGAAGACGTCACGCTTTTTGAACAAGGGAATTTTGTCGATTTATGTCGCGGTCCCCACCTTATGTCCTCTGCTTTAATCAAACATTTTAAATTGTTGTCAATCGCAGGAGCTTACTGGAGAGGCGATAGCAAAAACAAACAATTAACTAGAATTTATGGGACTTCTTGGTTTAGCGAAGAAGAACTTAAAAACTATTTAAAATTAGTCGAAGAAAGAAAGAAAAGAGATCATCGTCTACTAGGCAAACAACTCGGGATATTCATGCTTTCCGAATATGGTCCCGGCTTTCCATTTTGGCTTCCTAATGGGATGATTTTAAGAGAACAAATAGAAAAATATTGGAAAGAACAACACGATAAATTTGATTATGTCCAAGTCAAAACGCCCACGATGTTATCGCGTGAACTATGGGAAATTTCTAATCACTGGTTCGTCTATAAAGAAAATATGTACATCAGTAAAATTGATGAGAAAGAATACGCCATTAAACCCATGAACTGCCCCGGTGGAATTTTAATTTACAAAAATTCTTTGCATTCTTATAAAGACTTACCGATTCGTATGGCGGAATTAGGTCACGTTCATCGTCATGAAGCAAGTGGCGCGATTAATGGTTTGTTTAGGGTTCGTGCTTTTACCCAAGATGATGCTCACATTTTCTGTAGAGAAGATCAATTGGTGGAGGAAATTTCGACTCTCCTAAGATTTTATGAAGAGATGTATTCCGTCTTTGATTTAGACTATTATATCGTCTTATCAACTAGACCAGATGAAGGTTATATCGGCGATATAAGAATATGGGATAAATCCGAAGCAATTTTGAAAGAAGCTTGCGAAAAAAGCCATCGTGAATTCAAGATCAATCCTGGAGATGGGGCTTTCTATGGCCCAAAATTAGACTTCAAACTAAAGGATAGCATGGGAAGAATTTGGCAGTGCGGAACTATTCAACTCGATATGAATTTGCCTGAGAGATTTGATTGTTTTTATATCGATAGCGATGGTGAAAAGAAAAGACCCATCATGCTTCATCGCGCCTGTTTAGGTAGTATCGAAAGATTTATTGGAATTATCATTGAACATTTTGGTGGGGCTTTCCCCGTCTGGCTTGCTCCCCTTCAAATCAATATTTTGCCCGTTAACAATGCTTATCATTTAGAATACGCTCAATCTTTGTTAGCGAATTTTAAAGCTCATGGCTTAAGGGTGGCTCTAGATGATTCCAATGAAAAACTAGGTTATCGATTGAGAAATTCACAAATGCAAAAAGTTCCTTTTACTCTTGTGGTTGGCGACCAAGAAAGAGATGAAAATACCGTGACTTATAGAAGATTTGGTGCTAACGAACAAATTACTGTATCAGTCAAACAATTTTTAGAGTTAGTGGACTCAGAAATTGTCAACAAAATTATTTTTAAACCGGGAAAAAATAAAAAATAAAAGATTAGAGATGGCGCTAGGAAAAATTTGTATTTTTATCACTTTCATGTTGACACATTATCTTTATAATGTTAGTATCAATGGGCAAAACGTAGAAAGCAGATGCACCCGCTTCTCGCCAGACCGATAGTTATTGGTTGGCTAACGCTACTTCTTATCTTGAAAGAGTTAACGGGTGTAATATGCATCCGTTTTTAATTAGAAAAAAAGGAGTTAAAAATTATCTTAGACAAACGAATCGCCAAGTATAATGCCAGAAAAAGGCCTGGCAGAAATCAAAACAAAGAATTAGTTAATGAAAATGTACGTTTTTCCGAGGTTCTACTAATTGGACCAAACGGAGAACAAATGGGCATCATGTCTTCGCGAGAAGCACAATTAAAAGCTAATCAATACGACATGGATTTAATGTGTGTAGCTCCCGACGCCAAACCCCCAGTATGCAAAATCATCAATTACAGCAAATATCGTTTTGAACAGCAAAAAAGAGCCAAAGAGGCTAGAAGAAATCAACAAAATGTTGAGATTAAAGAAGTGCAACTAACCCCACAGATTGGTGACCATGATTTGGACACTAAGTCACGCGCGGCAGTTAAATTTCTCGAAGATGGCAACAAAGTTAAAGTTGGCGTTCGTTTTAGAGGCCGTCAGATGGCGCACATCGGTGTCGGCCAAGAGGTTTTAGATAGATTTATCGCCAGTTTATCTGATTATGCGATTATTGAAAAACCAGCAACTCTTGAAAATCGCTGGTTGACCGCAATTCTCGCTCCAAAGAAAAAATAGGAGGAATCACTTATGCCAAAAATGAAAAGCAAAAGATCTTTAATGAAAAGAATTAAAGTTACCGGTTCAGGTAAAGTCATGAGACAACACGCTTATGTGTCTCACCTCGCTGCAAATAAAACCACAAAACAAAAAAGACAATTAAGAAAATCAACATTACTCCATAAGAGCGATTATAAGAGAGTTAAATTTCTCATTCTTAAATAGGGAGGACAAAATAGTATGGCAAGAGTTAAAAATAGTCCGGCAACACGTGCGCGCCGTAAGAGAATTTTAAAAAGAGCTTCTGGATACTTTGGCAGCAAACATTTATTGTTCAGAACCGCAAAAGAGCAAGTCATGCACAGCTTACGCTATGCGTATATTTCCCGTCGCACCATTAAAAGAGATTATCGTAAATTATGGATTAGACGGATCAATGCCGCTTGTCGATTAAACGACATTTCCTACAGCAAATTCATGTTTGGTTTAAAAGCTGCAAACATCCAAATCAATCGCAAGATGTTATCAGAATTAGCCATTAACGATCCTAAAACTTTTTCTGATTTGGTAAAAACTGCTAAAAAATCCTAATTGAGAATTACTGAACAAAAACCGAGGAGCACTCGGTTTTTTATTTGCTTTTTATCCCTTACAATAATTGTTCTTGAGTTTCACCTTCGATAAAGATCGTTTCTATATTTGCTAACGCTTCTTTGATTAGACTGTCGTAATCAAATTTCTCTTCAAAAGCTTCGGCTTCATCGAGATGAGGCATAGTTTTAGGGGCTCGAGGAGTAAATATTGTACAGCAATCTTCATAAGGTCTTATAGAAATATCATATGTGCCAATTTTTTGACTAATTTTTATTATTTCAGTTTTATCCATGGTGGCTAAAGGTCTAATAATCGGAGTATTAGTCACCGCATTGATGACCACCATCGACTGTAAGGTTTGACTAGCCACTTGTCCAATTGATTCTCCAGTTGATATCACTGGACATTTTCTTCTTTTGGCTAAAGAATCGGCTAATCTAAACATCATTCGACGCATGAGAGTAATGCCGTAACTCTCTGGAGCGTGGTCGTAAATAGCTTCTTGAATTTTAGTAAAAGGCACAATGTGTAGTCTAATGCGTGGTTGATAACGGTTTAAAACCTTGAGGATATCTTCTATTTTATAAATAACGCCGGCTTGAGTATAAGGGGGCGAAGCAAAATGAATGCATTCAATGGCCACTCCTCTTTTCATCATTAAATAGGCGGCAACCGGTGAATCAATACCCCCCGAAAGCATATGCATGGTTTTTCCCCCAATACCTAAAGGGAAACCACCAGCACCTAGATAAGTATGCGTAAATATATAGGCGGCTTCTTGACGTATTTCAATTGAAAGCAAAATATCAGGACTATGAACGTCAACTTTTAATAATTTGTTATTGCGCAAGATGTGTCCGGCGACTAAACGAGTAATTTCATCAGATATCAAAGGGAAAGTTTTATCGCTTCTTTTAACTTTGACTTTAAAGGTTTTTCCTTCTTCCTCATTAATTAACTTTAAAGCGTTCTCCTTAATGAGTTCTATATCTTTTAAGCAGCGAAAGACTAAAGAAAGAGCCTGTATTCCTGAGACATCTTGCAAGCGTTCAATTACTTCTTTATACGGCACTTCATTTAAACCTACATATATATGGTCATATCTGAGGTCATAAGTGAGTAAAGGCCAATCTTTTAAGGCGGATTTTATATTGTTAAATAAGGCTTTAATAAAATCTTTTTTATTTTTACCTTTAGTGGAAAGTTCACCGAATCGAATCATTATATGGTCGTATTGAATCATCTTTTAATCCTCTTAATCAAAACATCTAAATTTGTAATCAACGCTTCAACATCTTCTAAAGTATTTTCGTGAGAAAAAGATACACGGATGGTGTTTTTTGCTAGAGGAAGACTATGAGACATCTGATAAACGACTTCGCTAAAGGCTTCTTTTTTTGAATGGCAAGCGGAAAGAGAAGATACCATGATATTGCGGTTCGACAAAGCTTCAACTACCACACTAGCTTTATGGTGTAATGTCGAAAAATTCACGATATAAGGATTTTCTTTAAAATGTGAGTTTATTTTGTATTTATCAGGATTTTCTTTGAGATAATTGATTAATCTATCTCTTAAAAGCGTAATGTTTTTATAATTGTTTTCTTGTTCGCTAATAATGATCCTTAAAGCCTTAGCTAAGGAGGCAGAAAGTGCTAGTGTGTTAGTGCCACTGCGATAATTGTTTTCTTGTCCTCCCCCATGATTTTGAGCTTTTATTAAGATATTCTTTTTTTTAATTAATAAACCACTACCCAACAAACCATGTATTTTATGACCAGCAATAGAAAATAAATCCACGTTTTCTAAAGGGATGTTAACTTTACCGATGGCTTGCACCATATCGACATGGAAAACAATTTTAGGATGCTTCTTTAACCATTGACCTATCTCGTTAATTGGATTGATGGCTCCTGTTTCATTGTTGACGGCCATAATCGACACTAGAATAGTATTTTTGGTAATAGCTTCTCTTAATGAACTAACCTCTATCGTTCCTTTTTCATTAAGAGGTAAAACCGTGACTTCAAAACCAAATTGTTCCATTTCCATCACGGTATTAAGAACAGAGGGGTGTTCGCCAGCATTAGTAATAATATGATTGCCACGATTTTTATTAGCCAAACAATATCCTTTAATTGCTAAATTATTAGCTTCCGTAGCTCCACTTGTAAAAATTACTTCGTGGTGTTTTAACTTTAGAGTTTTTAATATTTGTTGACGAGTATTTTCCAACAAGCGAGATGATTTTTGACCGAGAGCATGAACGCTATTAGGATTAGCAAAATATTCTAAGGTGATTTGTTTATAGGATTCTAATACTTCGGGATACACTCTGCTAGTGGCGGCATTATCTAAATAAATTACATTATCCATTAGTACTACCCGTATCATCGACATGTGTGCGCTTGAAGATTAAATTGGCATCGTGATATACCTTTACAAACTCACCATCGAAGAAAGCTTCTTGTAGTGTGCATAATTGTTGGTGAACTTCTTCTTGATGATTGCGATCGCGATTTGCGTATACAATCGCGGATTCGGCGAGTTGCATTTCTCTAAATTTATTGTCTATTTCATCAAACAGCATGTTTGCGTTATCTTTTAAATTATCGACCATCTCATTGATATCATCGACCGCGATCGGTTGAATTTTTATCGCTTTATCAATTTCATTGAGCAAGTCATAACACTCATCAATGCGCACTTGATAAGACGCAGAAAAATCTGGTAAACCAATTTCTCTTAATATCGATTCAACTTGTTTCAAACGATAATAATAAACAAATATTAAAGTATAAGCTTCTTCGCTTGAACTCTTTAAAAAATCCACATATTCCTTGAATTCATCGATGCCTAATTTAGCGATTACATATTGGTCAGACAATTCGTCTAGTTTACTTCTTAAAGATGAATAAGGTTGTTTAAAAGTGGAATGAACATAATTGTCTAGCATCTGTTTAGTGGTGCCTAGAGTGTTCATTTTTTGTTTTAATTCGTTAATTTTTTCATTTTTTTGTTCGCTAACAACATAAGTCTTATAAATATCGGGAAGCAAAGAACAAATCTTTAAAAAGGTCTTTTCTAAATCGATTACCTTATCATAGGTTTCTACATGGTGCTCTTCGAAATAAATTTTGTCTCTTTGCTCTTTTTTTAGTAATTCTCTTAGTTCTTCTATTTCGGATTGTAAAACATCTAAAGATTCCGTGATATTAGCGGTATTTAACTTAGTCAAGCGAGTTTTAATCAGTTCGATGTTGCCATTCCATTCAGCGACTTTAATAGTAAATCCCAAATTAAATAGAGGTAGTCCTTGCGCTTCGACTCCTTCGTATTCTTTTTTTAGGATAGCAATCTTATCAGGAATAACATTGTTGACCAAAATGCAGAGGTTAGGAAGCTGCGCTAAGGCGGACTCTAAAGCCGAGACAACTTTTTCGATCACTGGTAGCAAAGCTTGGGCTTCATCGTATTCCGCGGATTCAATATGGGTTTCAAACTGCACAAACATCTGATCGAGTTTGTCAAAAACTTGATTGATTGACGAACTTACTAAATCTAAATCCGCACTATTGGCGTAATAGGTTTGTTTTACACGGCGATAATTTTCTTTTAATTTGAGAATTGATTGACGCGAATCTTCTTCAGGTTTGATTAAAGTATACAAATCGCTATCCAACTTGTTAACTTTGTCTTCGAAAGTCTTCATCGCTTTTTTTGTATCGTGAATGACTGATTTTATATTTTTATACTGTTTGTTATTAATTAGTGCATTTAGTTGTTTGAGCATTGATTCCGCAAATTTATCATCGTTTTCGTAGATTTCCTTAAAACGACGAGAAAACTTTTCATGCTTATCGACATACAACAAGTTCGTTCTCGAAATGATTTCTAAACGGTGAATGTATTGGGAATCTTGACCGATTAACAAAGCATCGAGATAAGCGTATTTCTTTTCTAAGTCTTTTACCTGACGTTTAACGCGATTGCGAGAAATAAAAAAATGATTAACCAAGAATAATCCGAGTACTAAAACAATAGCGGCGCTGATTATAATGGCGATAAGCCCAGCGCGTTGAGAACCATCCATCAATATATTCATAGAAGAAAACCTCCTCATCAGCGTTACTTAAAAATTTATGACCTTAGTCAACTACTATTGTAACGATTTTTACTTCTATTATAAAAGCGTTTTATTGAAATATTACGTATTTCCGAATTCTTAAAGTAATTTCCGTTTTCTATTAAAAAGCTGATTTTAGTCTAATAAGATATAATGAAATCTCCTGTAGGTAACAAAAAGGAGGTTTTTTATTTTTTATGCCACATTTAACTGAT
>DURD01000038.1 GCA_012837435.1 Erysipelotrichaceae bacterium | reverse complement strand
GTGCTGCATGGTTGTCGTCAGCTCGTGCCGTGAGGTGTCAGGTTAAGTCCTATAACGAGCGCAACCCCTTTTGTTAGTTGCCATCATTCAGTTGGGAACTCTAGGGATACTGCCGATGTAAGTCGGAGGAAGGTGGGGATGACGTCAAATCATCATGCCCTTTATGTCCTGGGCGACACACGTGCTACAATGGCCGGTACAAAGAGACGCCACATCGCGAGGTGAAGCAAATCTCATAAAGCCGGTCTCAGTTCGGATTGGAGTCTGCAACTCGACTCCATGAAGCCGGAATTGCTAGTAATCGCGAATCAGCCATGTCGCGGTGAATACGTTCCCGGGTCTTGTACACACCGCCCGTCAAACCATGAGAGCTGGTAATACTCGAAGTCGTTATCCTAACCGCAAGGAGGGAGACGCCCAAGGTAGGACTGGTGATTGGGGTTAAGTCGTAACAAGGTATCCCTACGGGAACGTGGGGATGGATCACCTCCTTTCTATGGAGAAAGTGTTAACTCTCTACTAGAGTAGTTAACGTATGTACAATAAACCTAAAATTTCTAGAATTATCAAAATTGATGTGGTTTGGACACTCTGTTTAGTTTTGAGAGATTAGTCTCTCTCAGAAATTGTTCTTTGAAAACTGAATATTAAATAACATGTTCTTTCTGTTAATGTCGCGATTGTGATTTCACAAGAGCGAACAATTACAAAATGCACAAATTTAAAGATTTGAAAGCAAAACCAAAACAACAAATTGAAACTGAAACCTAAATTTTACGAAATTAAGTTAATAAGGGCGTACAGCGGATGCCTTGGCATTAGAAGACGAAGAAGGACGCGATTACCTGCGAAAAGCGACGGGGAGCTGGATATGAGCTTTGATCCGTTGATATCCGAATGGGGAAACCCGGTGCGAGTTACGTCGCATCATCCTAGTAGAAACCAATAACTATTAGAGAAGTGATACCTAGGGAAGTGAAACATCTCAGTACCTAGAGGAAAAGAAAGAAAATCGATTCCGTCAGTAGCGGCGAGCGAAAGCGGAGGAGCCCAAACCAATCTTAGGATTGGGGTTACGGACCACAACGTGGGATTTATATTTGATAGCTGAATGATTTGGGAAAATCAGCGAAACAGGGTGAGAGCCCCGTAAGCGAAATCAAGTGTAACCCTAGTGAGTTCCAGAGTACGGCGGAGCACGTGGAATTCTGCCGGAAGTTACCGAGACCACTCGGAAAGGCTAAATACTAACTAATGACCGATAGTGAACCAGTACCGTGAGGGAAAGGTGAAAAGAACCCCGGGAGGGGAGTGAAAAGATTCTGAAACTGTATGCTTACAAAAAGTCAGAGCCCGTTAATGGGTGATGACGTGCCTATTGAAGAATGAACCGGCGAGTTATGATTGCATGCGAGGTTAAGTAGTAGATACGGAGCCGTAGTGAAAGCGAGCCTTAATAGGGCGATTAGTATGCAGTTGTAGACCCGAAGCCCGACGATCTATCCATGTCCAGGTTGAAGGTGGGGTAAAACCCACTGGAGGACCGAACCAACGTTCGTTGAAACGCCCGTGGATGAGGTGTGGATAGCGGAGAAATTCCAATCGAGTCGGGGGATAGCTGGTTCTCCCCGAAATAGCTTTAGGGCTAGCGTGAGGTTAATTATTTATTGGAGGTAGAGCACTAAAATGCTGATGGCGGCACAAGCCGTACTGATTCATATTAAACTCCGAATGCCAATAAATGTATCCTTGCAGTCAGAGCGTGGGGGATAAGCTCCATGCTCAAAAGGGAAACAGCCCAGACCGTCGAATAAGGTCCCTAAATTAATGCTAAGTGTTAAACGATGTAGAGATGCGTAGACAGCTAGGATGTTAGCTCAGAAGCAGCTATCATTCAAAGAGTGCGTAACAGCTCACTAGTCGAGTGCCTCCGCGCGGAAGATTTACCGGGGCTAAGCATTATACCGAATTCACGGATTTTAGATCATATCTAAAGTGGTAGGGGAGCGTTCCATGTGGGGTGAAGTCGTACCGAAAGGAGCGGTGGACTGCATGGAAGTGAGAATGCCGGTGTGAGTAACGAAGATGGGTGAGAATCCCATCCACCAATTGACCAAGGTTTCCTGGGGAAGGTTCGTCCGCCCAGGGTTAGTCGGGGCCTAAGACGAGGCCGAAAGGCGTAGTCGATGGACATCAGGTTGATATTCCTGAACCCGCATATATGTGATGTAGGGACAGAGACGGTTAGTCATACCGGTTATTGGATTCCGGACCAAGCGAGGTACCTGGTGTGTAGGCAAATCCGCACACTATAAGGGGAAGGCGTGATGGGGACTGAATGGCTTCGGCCTAGTAGGGAAGTTGATGATACCAGCTCTCAAGAAAAGCTACTAACTTAAGTATATGTGGCCCGTACCGAGAACGGACACACGTGGTCAAGATGAGTATTCTAAGGTGAGCGAGATAACTGTTGTTAAGGAACTCTGCAAAATAACTTCGTAAGTTCGCAAGAAGAAGTGCTCCAGCAATGGAGACGCAGTGAAGAGGCCCGGGTAACTGTTTACCAAAAACATAGCTCTATGCCAAGCCGTAAGGCGATGTATATGGGGTGATGCCTGCCCAGTGCTGGAAGGTTAAAAGGAGGGGTGCAAGCTCTGAATTGAAGCCCCAGTGAACGGCGGCCGTAACTATAACGGTCCTAAGGTAGCGAAATTCCTTGTCAGGTAAGTTCTGACCCGCACGAATGGTATAATAATCTGGGCGCTGTCTCGACAGCAGACTCGGTGAAATCTTAATACCTGTGAAGATGCAGGTTACCCGCGACTAGACGGAAAGACCCCATGGAGCTTTACTGTAACTTAATATTGAGCATTTGTACTTCATGCACAGGATAGGTAGGAGGCTGTGAAGTGAGGACTTTGGTTCTCATGGAGCCATCGTTGGGATACTACTCTTGAAATATAGATGTTCTAACTCGAACCTCACAGGCTTTGAGGACAGTGTTAGGTGGGCAGTTTGACTGGGGCGGTCGCCTCCCAAAATGTAACGGAGGCGTCCAAAGGTACCCTCAGCATGGTTGGAAATCATGCATTGAGTGCAAAGGTATAAGGGTGCTTGACTGCGAGACCAACAAGTCGAGCAGGGACGAAAGTCGGGCTTAGTGATCCGGCGGTTCTTTGTGGAAAGGCCGTCGCTCAACGGATAAAAGCTACCCTGGGGATAACAGGCTTATCTGATCCAAGAGTTCACATCGACGATCAGGTTTGGCACCTCGATGTCGGCTCATCACATCCTGGAGGGGAAGTACCTTCCAAGGGTTTGGCTGTTCGCCAATTAAAGTGGTACGCGAGCTGGGTTCAAAACGTCGTGAGACAGTTTGGTCCCTATCTGTCGTGGGCGCAGGAAGTTTGATAGGAGTTGTCCCTAGTACGAGAGGACCGGGATGAACATAGCAATGGTATATCGGTTGTCACGCCAGTGGCATGGCCGGGTAGCTACCTATGGAATTGATAAACGCTGAAAGCATCTAAGCGTGAAGCGAACCTAAAGATGAGACTTCCCATTCGAAAGAAGTAAGACCCCCTGAATGTTACAGGGTTGATAGGTTAGAAGTGTAAGCATAGCGATATGTTCAGCTGACTAATACTAATAGGTCGAGGACTTAATTTCTTAAGATTTTCATATCCGAAATAATAAAATTTAAGTTACTCATTAACTAGAAAGAAAAACATGTAATAATATTCAGTTTTCAGAGAATAACTCTCTGATGAAAAGCCTGGTGGCGATGGCGCGGTGGACACACCTGTTCCCATCCCGAACACAGAAGTTAAGCACCGTAGTGGCGACGATATCCGCAAGGACAAAATAGCGAGCTGCCGGGCTTTTTATTTTATCGCCGTTATCCTATAATAGTTTCGAGGTCCGTATCTATATGAATTTAAACCTAATCCCTATCTATAAATTTTTACATAAAAGAAACCAAGATATCATCGATGAAGATATTAGTTTTGTCGATGAAATAAACAATTACCTCATAGACGAAGATCTTTTGCTCGTGGAAAACGCCAAAGAACCGATGTTCGATGTCATTATGATTGGATCAGGAGGGACGGAAGCGAAGTTTTTGAGACAGATGGACACCCTCAAAGAACCATTTGTGATTTTATCGACCTCTCGAAACAATTCTCTGCCCGCTGCTTTAGAAATTAAAACTTATTTAGAAAACCATGGTAAACTATGCTTTTTGCTAACTGGAGATGAAAAGCATATCGCTAGTATGCTAAAGCATATCGCCACCATCATCAATGCTTACAAAAATTTAGCTAATAATCGTTTAGGTGTCATCGGTGGCCCTGCTTCTTGGCTGATTGCTACGCCCGTTGAACCTAAAAAAATAAAAAAATACTTCAATCTTGATATCGTAAAAATAACTAGTAAAGAATTAGAAGAAACCATCAAGAAATTTGAGGAAGAAATGCTCGATCTCAACGATATTCCCCACGCTCAGGATTTGATTAATCAAGCGGAAAATCACGAAGATTTAATTAATTCTCTTGTCATTTATATGGCTTTAAAAGAATTAGTGGAAAAATATCAACTGAAAGGGTTGACGATTCGCTGCTATGATTTAATTAAAAAACGAGGCGCTACTGCCTGTTTAGCTTTATCTTTATTAAACGAAGAAGGGATTACCGCGGGGTGTGAAGGTGATGTCATCAGTTTAGTAACCATGCATATCACTAACGCTTTAACCGACCGCAGTTGCTTTATGGCTAATCCGAGTAAATTTAACTATGAAGACCATTCTTTATTGTTATCTCATTGCACGGTTCCTTTGAATATGGCTAGTTCCTATAAGTTGACCACTCATTTTGAAAGTGGGTTAGGAATTGGAATAAAAGGAGAGCTGCCCGAAGGACGGGTTTCGTTGCTTAAAATTGCTCCTGATTACAATTTAGATAACTGCCTTTGCGTCCCCGCGACTATCAAGGAAAACCTCTCTTTACCTGGACATTGCCGCACACAGATTTTAGTTTCTCTAACTGAAGATAGCCTGCTAGATGTATTAAAAGCCAGTTTCGGCAACCACATCATCGTAGTGTATGGAGAAGTGTATCAAGACTTTTTCCCCCTTCTTTCTTTATTAAGAAGAGAATAAAAACCTTTAAAAAAGGTGGTTTTCTGCCATCTATTTATCAAAAAACTTGCATATTTGACAGAATTGTATTTACTATGTAAAATAACAACGTTTATGAAAGAAGAAAACAAATCTGCCGTTCCCGGCAATCTCGATATAAAAGAAATAGAAGAGGCCACTCGTGCAGCAGCCCTAGTTTGCTACGGAGTGGTCGCTATTGTTAAGCGTGATAAAATGCCACCGCGTCTAGCGGATTGGGTCGATTCACAAATTAATAAGAAAGGAATTCCAGAGGATGCGATTTTTGTCAGAAAAAGATCAAATCGCACTTTTAGTGTCGATGTTTATCTTGTGCTCTCTAACGAAGTGAAGATAACCGAAGCACTCGTTGAATGCCAAAAAAACATCATGTACATCTTGAATAAAAAATTTGATAAAGCTTGTACGAGTGTAAACGTCTACGGAGAAGAAATCCTCGCCTCTTAATTAACTTATGAAAACATTAAATGGACAATCTTTGAAACTGCTTTTTCTATCAGGCAGTAATAATTTATATAATCATTATCCTGAAGTCGATGCTTTAAATGTTTTTCCTGTTCCCGATGGAGATACGGGTATGAACATGAACTTAACTTTGACTTCTGGAAGCAAGGAAATTCAAAATCGTAACGACGAGAACGCTTCTGAGATTTCAAAAGTATTTTCTCGCGGCTTATTGATGGGCGCTAGAGGAAATTCAGGCGTGATTACTAGTCAAATATTCCGCGGTTTTTCTAAGGGTTTAAACGATGTAGCAGAAATTGATGCTCTAACGTTTTCCGCGGCTTTTCAAAAAGGAGTGGAAGCCGCCTATAAAGCTGTGGTCAATCCTGTGGAAGGAACGATATTAACTGTCATTCGTGAATCCAGTCAATTTTTAGCGGATAAAGTCAAAGATAACATGAGCATTGAAAAATGTTTGGATCTCATGCTTCAGGAAGCGAGAGAATCATTAAAAAGAACTCCAGAATTACTGCCAGTTTTAAAAGAAGCAGGGGTTATCGATTCCGGAGGAGCGGGTTTAGTCCGTATATTAGAAGGTATGAGAGTGGCCGCGGGTGGAGGCTTTGTTGAAAGAAGCCAAGCGACGGCTACAGAATTAGTCAATAATCTTGCTGAAGATGAAGAAGACGGTTATTTGTTAGATTTTGTTTTAAAATTATCGGAAGATAAAAAAACTTTCAACGCTAATCGTTTTGTCAATATTCTCTCGACAAACGGTAGCGATTTATTAGTGGACACTGAAGGCGATATCCTCAAAGTTCACATTCAGGTTTTGAATCCTGGCGATATTTTGAATTACGCTCAACAATACGGCGAATTCTTAAAAGTTCAATTATTGAATTTAAAAACACAAAACTCAGATGAACAGTTTAGTTTTATCGATGAAGAAAGCGCTAAGGAGAAAAAAGAATACGCGATGATTGGTGTTTCTTCTGGCGAAGGTATCGAACAGTTCTTTAGAGAAGTGGGTATTTCCGTTATTGTAAAAGGCGGACAAACCATGAATCCATCGAGTGAAGATTTCGTTTCCGCTATTAAAAAGGCTAACGCTAAAAATGTCTTCATTTTTCCTAATAACAGCAATATAGTGATGGCGGCCTCTCAAGCTTGTGAGATGGTGGATAAAGAAGGAGTAAATGTCTATGTCATTCCTTCTAAGACCATTCCTCAAGGAATTAGCAGCGCTATTACTTTTAATCCTGAACTCGACGCTGAAGAAAATTTTAGATGCATGAAAGCGGCTTTAAAAAATGTTAAATCAGGCGAAGTTACTTATGCGATTAGAGATACCGAATATAACGGTTTAAAAGTGAAAAAAGATGACTATATTGGCATTTATGAGAAAGAGATTGTTGTTGATAATCCAGATAAAATTGAAGCTTTGATGTTTTTGCTAGATAAAATGGTCGACAACGAATCCAGCATTATCACGATATTAGTGGGACAAGATGTCGATGAAAAAACCCTAGAAAAAGTCACAGATAAAGTCACGGAAAAATACTCCGATTTAGATTTAGACATTCGCGAAGGCAATCAGCCAGTATATTCTTTCTTAGTTGGAGTCGAATAGAAAAACCTCACTGAAAGGTGAGTTTTTTATTTTATAATAAAGTGATGGATAAATTAACGAAGTCTCCGCGCTTAAATACTTTGTTAAACCAAATGGGTATTTTTTCTCCTTACGATGTCATCAATCGTTTACCGAGAAAATACGAAGATTTTTCTTATACAAGAGAGAGAAATTTATCCGATAAAGAAAGGGTGGTTTTATTAGGAAAAGTTATTTCTCTTCCAAAACTCGTCCCCACCAAAGGACCTAAACTCATCACTTTTGATTTTTTAACGAGGGAGAGAAATTATTTTAAGGTAATTTTCTTTAACCAGAGTTATTTAGAAAAAACGCTGAAAATCGATGAAACATATTCTCTAGTGGGAACTTTTAATTTAAAAAGAAACGAAATAAATGGGCAGAGAATTTATAAAGGAGAAATACCTAAAGAAGAGTCTTTAAAACCGGTCTATGTTCTTCCGAGTAGCTATCCCCATCACTTATATTCTGGTTTGGTAAAAAGATGTTTGAAAAAATTAGAAGGAAAAATCTTTTCTCTCGTTCCCTATTTTTATCTAAATAAATACCGCTTAATCAACAAAGAAGTCGCGCTTAATTGGACCCATCAACCACGGGATAAAAAAGAAATTCATCAAGCTTTGCGTCATCTAAAATATGAAGAAGCCTTACTATTTTCTTTGAAGAATCAGATGATTAGAGAGGACAATAAATCTCTAAAGAAAGTCAAAAAAGAACCGATTGATTTTGAAATGTCTGCTCCTTTTGTCGATTCCTTACCCTTTAAACTAACTGAAGATCAAAAGCAAGTTTCTAGAGAAATAATCGAAGACATGAACCAAAGTTCTTTGATGTATCGTTTGTTACAAGGTGATGTGGGGACTGGTAAAACCATCGTTTCTTTCATCGCTCTATATGCTAATTATTTAAGGGGTGATCAAGGAGCTCTAATGGCGCCAACTGATGCCTTAGCAAGGCAGCATTACGCTAATGCGTTAAAAATATTTAAAAATACAAAAATTAAAATTGCTCTCCTTCTAGGCTCAACTTCTCCCGCTACAAAAAAACAAATTAAGGAGGATTTGATAGATGGCTATCTCGATATCGTGATAGGTACGCACTCGCTCTTTACCAAAGACACCTCATATTCTTCGCTCGGATTAGTGATAATCGATGAGCAACATCGCTTTGGGGTCAATCAAAGAATTGCCTTAGCGAGTAAAGGGGATCACGCTGATTTACTCATGATGTCAGCCACTCCCATTCCTCGCTCTTTAGCCCTCACAATTTTTGGTGATCTAGATATCTCGACACTATATTCTTTCCCTCATAAAAAAAGAGACGTGGTGACTAGAATCTTTTCTAGTGAAAGCGATAAAATATTTGGCGCTGTAGATTACGCTTTAAAAAACGATAAACAGGTATACGTCATCGCTCCTTTGATTGATTTTAGCGAAGATGGAAGATTTTCTACCGAACAATTATATGAAAAATTTGCGGTAAAATATCCTAATAAAGTCGCTATGTTACACGGCAAAATGAAGCAAGATGAAAAAGAAGAAATTTTAAAGAATTTTTACGAAGGAAACGTTAAGATTTTAGTGTCCACTCAAGTGGTGGAAGTAGGGATTGATGTTAAAAACGCTAATACGATGATTATTTATGACGCGACCCATTTTGGTTTAGCCTCTTTACACCAGTTAAGAGGAAGGATTGGGCGCGATGGATCGAAGAGTTATTGCCTATTAATTACCGATGATGAAAACGCTAAAAAACTAAATATTCTAACTAAAAGCGAAGACGGTTTTAAAATTGCTGAAGAAGATATGAGACAGCGGGGACCTGGGGAATTATCAGGCATTAGACAATCGGGAATTCCCGACTTCTCTTACTTAAATATTATCGATGACTATAAGATATTCGTCGTCGCTAGAGAGGACGCAAAAGAGATTTTAAATAATCGAGACAACAAAAATTACCAATGGATTATCAAAAGAGTAAATTATTTAATTAGCGATGAAAAAGTTAAAAAGGCCTGACTCCAGTTTTTGCTGAGATTAATTGGGAGAGTCGATTATTTTGTTTGGTGAGAGCAAACAGCCATGATACAATGTTAATTCGAGGAATTAATGATGAAAATTGCAGTTGATGCTATGGGTGGAGACAAGGGTAGTCAAGCCATTGTCTCAGCGATAAAAGAATTTTTAGTAGACAACGACGATGTTGAAATTATTGTTTTTGGCGATCAGGAACAATTGAAGGAATTACCTTCTTCTTGCCGAATTGTTCACGCCCCAGATGTGGTTCCAATGGAAGCGGGAGCTTTAGAAGTGATTAGGATGAAAAATTCCTCGATGTATAAAGCTCTGAGCACGATGAAAGAAGAAGGACTCGATGCAGTGGTTTCCACTGGTTCAACGGGGGGATTTCTCAGCGCCGCTACTTTAATTCTTAAATTGCTTCCTGGTTTAAAAAGAGCGGCCTTGGTCACGGCTTTTCCTACGATTATTAAAGGCAAAAAGGTCGTAGTCCTCGATGCGGGAGCTAATAATGAAAATTCTCCAGAAGAATTGGTGCAATTCGCCTATATGGGGCGAGCTTATCATCAGGCTTTATTCGACGTAGATTCTCCGAAGACTTATCTTCTTTCTAATGGAACAGAAGCTAATAAAGGTTCGCCTGCTGTTAAAAAAGCCCATGAACTATTAATAAATAATAATTTTCCTGGTTTTAAAGGGAATTTAGAAGCAAGAGAAGTCTTAAAAGGCGAAGCGGATATTTTAGTGGCCGATGGCTTTTCCGGTAACATTCTTCTAAAAGGAGCGGAGGGCACCGCAAAAACTATGTCTAATATGATTAAAGATATTTTTAAGAAAAACCTATGGACTAAAATCGGTTATTTGTTCGTCGCAAAAGGATTTAAAAATATGTCAGAAACCATGGATTACAAGTCCACCGGTGGAGCGATGCTTTTAGGGATAAATGGTGTCGTTGTTAAAGCCCATGGTAACAGCGATGCCTATGCATTTAAAAACGCTCTAAGAGTTGCTAAAAAAATGGTGGATTACCAAGTGGTAAGCAAAATTAAGGAGATTGGAAAAAGTGGACAATAATACAATCAACCTCTTAAAATCGTTAAAAATTAAATATAAAAATCCTTCGTTATATGAACGAGCTTTAACTCATCCTTCTTATAACGGAGAAGCTAATTCCAAACATCAAGATTATGAAAAATTAGAATTTATAGGCGATGCGGTTTTAAACTATGTCAGCGCGGATTTAGTCTATAAAAATCGTCCAGAGATGGAAGAGGGTGGTTTAACAAAACTGAGGAGCGCTTTGGTGTCCACTAAACCTCTCGCGACCTACGCTCGTAAAATGAAATTAGACCAATACATCAGAATCGGTCAATCTATCACCGCGAGTCAAGTTAGAAAAAGCGATAAAATTTTAGAAAATGTGTTTGAAGCTCTAGTGGGTGCCATGTATCTAGACGCGGGATTAAAAACCGCTTATCGCTTCATTAAAAATCTATTGTTAGATGATATCCTAGCTTTTAAAGCTGATGATCTCACCGATTATAAATCAAAACTACAAGAAGAAATTCAAGCGGAACACCGCGAAGCCGTCACCTATGTGACTGTTTCCACTCTCGGCCCCGCGCACGATCGCACCTTTGAAGTGCAAGTCCTTTATAACGACATTGTTTTAGGAAAGGGCGTGGGGAAAAGCAAAAAGAAAGCGGAAGAAATGGCCGCGAAAGATGCCCTTAGTAAAAGGAGTGTTCTCTAATGGGTTTAATCGCATTTCTCAAAGATAAGTTTGCTAGAAAAGATCAAAAAGTCGATAAATATCACGAGGGATTAACTAAATCTAGAAAGAATTTTTCCAGCAAATTAAAAAAACTTTCCGAACGTTACAAAACTGTTAATGAAGATTATTTCGATGAACTCGAACAAATTTTAATTGAGAGTGACGTTGGAGTTTCATTTGCTTTAAAAACCATTGAAGACGTTTTAAATGAGAGCAAAAAAGAACGGATAACGGATCCGCAAAAAATCAATGAACTTTTAGTCGATACGATGTTCGTGGACTACGCTAAAAAAGGCGATATCGAAAACGATGTAGTTTTTAATAAAGAAGCACCGACAGTTTTACTAGTGGTAGGGGTAAATGGAGTAGGTAAAACTACTACAATCGCTAAGTTAGCGTATCGCTATTTAAAGCAAAATAAAAAAGTCTTGCTCGTCGCCGCCGATACATTTCGAGCAGGAGCCATCGAGCAACTCGCTGTTTGGGCCAAAAGACTAAAAGTCGAGGTTGTGACGGGTCAAGCAAAAAGCGATCCCGCAAGCGTCGCTTACGATGGAGTAAAAAAAGCTAAAGAAGAAAATATCGATCTAGTGATTGTCGATACCGCGGGTCGATTACAAACTAAAAATAATCTCATGCTGGAACTCGGTAAAATTAAACGAGTGATGGCTAAAGAAATCGAAGGAGCACCCCATGAAACGTTCTTAGTCATCGATGCGACGACTGGACAAAATGGTGTTGTTCAAGCCAAAGCTTTTAAAGAAGTTACCGATTTAACGGGTATCGTTATTACTAAAATGGATGGGACTTCCAAAGGCGGCATTATTCTAGCCATCAGAGATGAATTAGGGATACCAGTGCGCTTCATTGGTCTAGGTGAAAAGATGGACGATTTGGAAGAGTTCGATTTAGATAGGTATCTATATAGTTTGTGTGTGGAGAAATAGATATGGATAAAATTAAAAAAACAGTGCGGTACAACGCTTTGCTTCATATCTATGGATCCTTGCTCAGTAAAACTCAATTGGCTTTCGCTGACGATTATTTTTCCTACGATTTATCGCTGAGCGAAATCGCCGAGGCTAACAACATCACGAGAAGCGCTGTCGAAGATGCGATTAAAAAGGCTCTAAAAAAGCTTGACGCCTTTGAAAAACAATTAAAAATACTAGAAAGAAATAAAAAAATCTTAGCGATAATTGAAAAAGCTAAAGACGCGGAAGGTCTTGAAAAGATACAATTATTAGAAGAAATAGAAAGAATTATTAGTAGCTATGGCATTTGAATCACTCACTGAACGCCTTTCCGGAATTTTTAAAAAGATCCGCGGTCAAGCGCGCTTAACTGAAAAAAATATGGAGGACATGTTAAAAGAAATACGTGTCGCTCTTTTAGAGGCGGATGTCAATTACAAAATCGTCAAAGAATTTACCAATAATGTTAAAGAAAAGGCTTTAGGACAAGAGGTGTTAAGCAAACTCAATCCTAGCCAAATGATAGTTAAAATAGTCCATGAAGAACTAGTTAATCTTCTCGGTAGTGATAACAGCGAAATCCACTATCAAAAAGGGCGTCCAACGATTATTATGCTCGTCGGTTTACAGGGAAGCGGTAAAACCACAACCGCGGGTAAATTAGCTTATTTATTGAAGAATAAATTGAACAAAAAAGTACTATTGGCAGCTTGTGACGTTTATCGTCCCGCGGCGATTGAGCAACTAGCTCAAATTGCTAAATCGGTCGGGGTGGATATCGTTGATATGGGAACCAAAGTTAATCCTGTCGACATCGCTGTTGCCGCTAAAAAGAAGGCAGTGGATGAAAATTATCAAGTCTTGATCATTGATACCGCGGGACGTTTACAAATTGATGAGATACTAATGGATGAACTAAACAATATCAAACAGTCAGTTGAGCCTAATGAGATTCTCCTTTTAGTCGATGCCGCTGCCGGACAAGATGCGGTGAATGTTGCCAAATCATTCAACGATCAGATTTCTCTAACGGGTTGCATCATGTCCAAATTAGATGGCGATGCTCGGGGTGGAGCCGCGCTATCAATTAGGCATATGACTGGCATCCCCATCAAATTTGCGGGTGTAGGAGAAAAAGTTACCGATTTAGATGTCTTCTATCCTGATCGCATGGCCGATCGCATTTTGGGAATGGGTGACATCCTAACTCTAGTGGAAAAAGCACAAGAACAAATCGATGAAAAAGAAGCTAAAAAAGCGGTGAATAAGATGATGTCAGGTTCATTTGATTTAAATGATATGCTAGCGCAAATGAGACAAGTCAATAGACTCGGTTCTCTAGGGGGGTTGCTAAAACTCATTCCCGGCATGCCTAAAATTTCACCCGAACAAAAAGAAATGGCGGAAAGAGAAATGCGCAATTTCGAAATTATCATCAATTCTATGACCAAAGAAGAGAGAAAAAATCCCGAAATATTTAAGTATTCCCGTAAGCGGAGAGTGGCTCTCGGAAGTGGAAAATCCATGCAAGAAGTCAATAAAGTTTTGAAAAAATACGAACAAATGAAAGAGATGATGAAACGTATGGGAGACTATAAAAAAACTGGAAAAATGCCCCCAGGTATGGGAGGAGTAGGAGGTTTTCCGGGCTTATAAAAATGAGGACTAGTCAGCCTCATTTTTTTTGATAAATTTATGTCCCTTGCTGATTGCCTCTTTTTCCCATTTAGGAGTTTTGTTGCTATCTAATTCTTTTAAAAGCTCTAATTCTTCTTGACTGAATTTATAATTAGTTAAAAGATCAGGACGATATTTTTTTGTAATTCTGAGCGATTGCTTTTTACGCCATTTAGCGATAGCTTGGTGGTTGCCGGAATAAAGAATGTCGGGGATGGTTTCTCCCTCGTAAGAAAAGGGTTCGCTATATTGAGGATATTCTAATAGTTGATTTTCAAAAGATTCTTCTTTGATAGAGTCCTCAGCAATCACACCATCGATAAGTCTGATTATTGAATCGCTAATAGCCATTGCTCCAATTTCTCCACCTGTGAGAATATAATCCCCTATAGAAATTAACTCATCAGCGTATTTATTAATTCTTTCATCCGTTCCTTCATAATGACCGCATATCAATATCAAATGCTCATAGTTTTTTGCATAATGACGGGCTTTTATTTGGTTATAGGTTTGACCGCGTGGCGAAAGTAAAACCACGTGGCTATCTTCTTTTTTGACGCTTTTTAAACAATCGATGACAGGTTGACATTTCATGATGAGACCGGCGCCACCCCCAACTGGTGGTCCATCAACACGGCCATGTTTATCGATAGTGAAATCGCGAATATTGACAATTTCTATATTTACCTGTTGTTTAGCAAGCGCTCTTTTAATGATGGAATTCGTCAAAAAGCCTGTAAACAATTCAGGAAATAATGTCAAAATAGTGATTTTCATAATAGACCCTCGATAACATTAATTTCTATTATTTTATCAGCGATATCAACTTTTTTGATAAAAGTTTCTACAAAAGGAACAAAGAAATCTCCTCCATTTTTCCTTTTTACGAGAAGAGTTGCTTGAGCGGGAAATCGTTCAACGCTTTTAACAACGCCGAGTTCTTTCTTCTTTTCATCGACTATCTTACAACCTATCAAGTCGACATAATAGTAAGAATCTTTTGGTAGAAAAGAATAATCTTTTATCGCTTTGACTTCAAAACCTTTAAATTTCAAAGCTTCTTCTGGAGAATTTATTTCTTTAAATTTGACAAAATCGTAGGCTTCAGAACGGCGAAAATTTACGACGTGAACGACCTGCATTTGATTGCTTTTAGGGTTAAACAAAAAAACTTCATTTTCTTTTTTGTATCGGACATCCGCAAAATCGGTTTTGCTTAATATCTTTAAGGTGCCGTCAAGAGAGAAGGTATCGACTACATAGCCTAGTAAAAGATATTGTTCTGACATTTTATTAATAAAAAAGAGGATTAATCCTCTTTCTTCCCATCATCAAAAGATTCGAATTTAAGACGAACGCGCTTATTTTGACTTTTGCCGGCTACCGAAACTACTTCTCTAATGGCGTTAGCAATTAAGCCGTGACGGCCAATTAATCTAGCGGTATCTTCTTTATCTGCGGCAATGATGATAAGGACCTCTTTTTCTTCTTCGTTTACTCTAAGAAAAACTGAAGCTGGATCTTCGACGATTGGTTCGATAATTTTTCTAACTATTTTTTCGTAATCCATCATCAGTACCTACTTTGCCTTTTTCTTGCTTTCAGCGTATTTAGCGTTGATGCCTTTGCGATTAAATATCGCTTTTACCGTCTCGGAAGGAACCGCTCCAGCTTCTAACCATTTTAGTGCTAATTCTTCATCGATGACGGCGTTTTCAACACCTTTAGCGGGATCATAATGTCCAATTTGTTCAATGTAACGACCATCGCGTGCAAAGCGCGAATCAGCGGCCACAACACGGAAGAAAGGATCTTTGTGACGGCCGAATCTTGTCAATCTAATTTTTACTGCCATAATAACAGCCCCCTAATATTCGAACAAATATTACAAGTAATAATTTATGGTGTCAAGCATTTTTGCTATACATCGATTATTATTTTGATTTTAATGTTGCAAAAAAGTAGTACTCTTGTTATTATACTTGAGCATGTTTTCAACATGATACGGATGTTCCGCTGTCGAAATGAGAATGAACATCAAGAGATAGAGCTTGTAAGTAGGGGGTCTAAACATGAACAACAATTTAGTTAATGAGATCACTGCTAGTCAATTACGTAATGATTTACCGGAATTTTCTTCTGGTGACGAAGTTAAGGTATCAGTCCGCATCGTCGAAGGTAATAAGACTCGTATTCAAATCTTCCAAGGCGTGGTAATTTCTCGTCGTGGAGGCGGAGTTTCTGCCACCTTCACAGTCCGCAAAATTTCTGGTGGCGTCGGTGTGGAAAGAACTTTCCCTGTTCATTCTCCAGTCGTGGCTGCTGTCCAAGTAGTTCGCAGAGGTAAAGTGAGAAGAAATAAAATCACTTATATTCGTAAATTGTCTGGTAAAGCCGCTCGTATTAAAGAGATTCTTTAAGCGAACGAAAGAAAAAATGGGCTCCTCAAAAGCCCTTTTTTATTGCCTAAAAATCTCATATAATGAGAAAGATGAAAAAGAAAAAAACAGCATTATTTTTAGAAACTATAGGATATTTTTTGCTAGTGCTCGCGGTTTTAATTAGCGGTGCTTTGCTTTTCCACACCTTTTATTATGAATTAATTTATGTATCTGGAACATCGATGGCTCCTACTTTAAGTCAAGAGGGCGATATCGTTGATTTTGGTATTCTCGATACTCATGAATCCGCTAAAAAACATCTCAAGAGATTTGATATTGTGAGTTCTTATTATCCTACTTCTGTAGATTATTACGATTTATCTAACAATATCTTAAGACCAAATGCTAAAAAGAAATTGAAAAGAATCATCGCCATGCCGAATGAAACTTTTGAAATTAAAAATGGTCTTTTATATCTTCTTAAAGATGATCAATTTGAACTAATTGAGTATCCTTTTGAGACGTTGCCCAATAATCCGAGCTTTATTCAAAAAGATACCTTTGGAGCTATCACTTTAGAAGATGATGAGTATTGGCTTTTAGGAGACAATAGAGCTAATAGCTATGATTGTGCTTCTCCTACTGTTAAAAAACCGGTCAAGTACGAGAATCTCGCCGGTGTTCTAGTGGCAATTGAAGGTAGAGCAAAATTATATATTAAGCACTATGTTTGTTCTAATTGTGGAAAAAAATACTCTACTAATGTTAATACTTGTGAAGATTGCAATCACGAAGTGGAACCATTTTATGATTTAAAAGACAAACGATATCATTGGCCACGGTATTTTTGAGGAATAATTATGGCTAAACAAATCCATTGGTTTCCTGGGCATATGAACAAAGCCCTTTCTCAAGTAGAAAAAAAGATTAAGTTAGTCGATGTTGTCATCGAACTTTTAGATGCGAGAGCTCCTCTATCTTCCATCAATGAAAACTTAGAAGATTTGATAAAAAACAAAAAAACTTTAATCGTTTTAACGAAAGAAGATTTAGCGGATCCAAAAGAGACCTGTCGTTGGACGACATTTTTAAAAAAACAATATAATCAAATCTTGGTTCTCAATTTAAATAAGAGTAACTCTGAAAGTATTTTAGCAAAGGCTGTCGTTTCTTTAGGCAAAGATAAATGGGATAAAGAAATCGCTAGAGGCATGAAACCTCAACCGATTAGAGCGATGATTATCGGTGTGCCAAATGTAGGTAAATCTTCTCTTATAAATCGACTGGCGAAAAGAAAGGCTGCAGGCGTGCAAAATAAGCCAGGTTTTACTCGAGGAGAGCAATGGATTAGAGTTAGTAAAGATTTCCTGCTTTTAGATACGCCAGGTATTTTGCCGATGAATTATGAAAATCGACAAAAAGCCATTAACTTGGCACTAATTGGATCGATTAGAGAAGATATTTTACCCAACGAAATTTTGAGCGAAGCTCTACTTGATTATCTAAGAATTAATTATCCAACAGCCTTAAATTCTCGTTATGAAATAAGGGAAATAGGGGCTCGCCACGAAGTATTAAACCAAATTGCGGAAAGACGAAAATTGGTGGATTCCACTGGTCAAAACGACTTGCTAAAAGCGGAAACTCTATTGCTAAAAGAATTTAAAGATGGTTTGCTCGGAAGAATATCGTTAGAAAAATATGAATCTTAATTTGGATGATAAATATTATCTAGAAGGCTATCAAGTTATCGTGGGGACTGACGATGCTGGTCGGGGTTGCTTGCTCGGTCCTGTTTTTGCCGCGGCAGTGATTTTGCCACGCGACTTTCATTCGCCTTTAATTGATGATTCAAAAAAATTAAGTCCTAAAAAAAGAGAAGAAGCTTTCTCGATAATCGTTAATCACGCTGTTGCCTACGGCGTGGCCTATGTCGACGCTGAGGAAATCGATTCGATAAATATTTTAAATGCTTCGCGCTTGGCTATGGAAAAAGCCATCGCCAAAATTGATTGTCAGTTTGATTTAGTATTAACCGATGCCATGAAGATAAAAGACTACCCTAAGCCAGTCATCGATATTATTCACGGTGACGCTTTGTCTCAATCGATTGCCGCGGCCTCGATTTTAGCAAAAGTTTCACGCGATCGTTATTGTGAAGAATTAGATAAAAAATACCCCCTCTATGGAATTAAGAAACACAAGGGATACGCGACAAAAGAGCACCTAGAAGCCTTGAAGCAGTATGGGCCAGTCAAACACTTGCATCGCTTTTCTTATGCTCCTGTAAAAGCTTGTTTAACTAAAAAAATTTCTTTAGTTTAAATATTTGGACAAAATAACGAGTCATTTCCTATTAGTTATGTAGGGAGGTTTTTATGTCAAAATTTTGCAATGACTCTCGAAAATTATTAATTTATCTAGCGGTCAAATACGATGGTGATTTTACGAAAATATTAACCGCCTTACAACTAAAGGAAGATATCGATACCCCTTATGAAGTGGTTGAAGAGGTTTATCAGAGTTTAAAATGTAAAACTATTACTTTTCTAGACTATGATTATCCAGAAAGACTAAAAAAAATTTATCGCCCACCCTTAGTGCTTTTTTATTATGGCGACATTTCTTTGCTTAGCGACGATAAAAAAACTTACGGAGTCGTCGGCTCTCGTAAATATAGTGAATACGGAAAAGCCGTGACGGAAAAAATTGTTTCGGAGATGCCAAAGGATAGCATTTTAGTTTCAGGATTAGCGCGGGGCATTGATTGTTTGGCCCATAAAGAGGCACTAAATAATCACACTCGAACAATTGCTGTTCTCGGTTCGGGCATCGATAACTGCTATCCCTCTGAAAATGCCAATCTATATGAGACAATCAAAAAAGAGCACTTATTGATTAGTGAATATCCCAACGCTATTGAACCCAATCCCGCGAATTTTCCCCAGAGAAATCGGATTATTGTTGGGCTGTCACAAGCATTAATTGTTCCCCAAGTCAATTCTTTTCAAAGCGGAACGATGGTTTCGATCAATTTAGCTCTATCGATAAGTCGACCAATTTTTGTCGCTCCATGTTCGATCTTTGAAGATACTGTCAACAACGATCTAATTAGCGAAGGAGCGGAAGTCTTAAAAAATGCCCAGCAAATAGTGGAAAATTTGAAATGGAATTAAATTAGCAATATTTTCTTAAATCTTCTTAAATAAAGTTTCCTTTTATTTAATTAAAGAATAAGATAATTTGTCCGTTGACAACACCGTTTCAGTGGCATATATTTTTGTCTCGGAAGTACCTATGAAATTAGTCATCGTAGAATCACCCGCGAAATGTATCACTATCAAGCGCTACCTTGGGGACAACTATGTCGTCAAGGCTTCTTTTGGTCATATTCGCGATTTGGCAACTTCGGGAAAAGATGGTCTCGGTGTGGACATCGAAAAAGATTTTTTGCCGAGATATGTAATCAATAAAGGCAAACAGCACGTCGTTAATGATTTAAAAGCTACTGCTCGTGAATGCAGTGAAGTAATTTTAGCTACCGACCCTGATCGGGAAGGGGAAGCGATTGCTTGGCATCTCGCGCAAGTGCTCGATTTAGATGTTAACACAACGAAGCGTTTTGTCTTCCATGAAATCACTCGCGACTCAATTAATGAAGCGGTGACTAATCCTCAAAAAATTGATAAAAACCTCGTATCTTCTCAAGAAACCAGAAGAATTATCGATCGCATTATCGGCTTTAAATTATCATCTCTTCTTTATAAGAAGATTCGGGCTCGTTCTGGGGGAAGAGTGCAATCCGCTACCTTAAAGTTAATTAAAGACCACGATGATGAAATTGCCCAATTTGTTCCAGAAGAATACTGGACAATTTCGACAAAAATATCGGCTTTTGATAAGCCATTTTCTTTAAATATCATCTCTGATCACGACAAAGAAATTCGTTTAACCAATAGCGAACAAGCCCACGATCTTTTAAGCCGTATTCCCGAAAATTTAGTCGTACAAAAAATCGAAAAGAAAATAAAATTTGTCGAAAGCAAAGAACCTTTTACGACATCAACACTCCAGCAGGAGGCTTTTTCTCGATTGAATTTTAAAACGAAAAAGACTCTACTAGTCGCCCAACAGTTATATGAAGGTATTGAAGTCGCCGGCGAACACGTCGGTTTAATCACATACATGCGTACTGATTCAACCCGCCTTTCTCCGACATATATCGAAAGAGCAAAAGCTTATATTGTTGAGAGGTTTGGAAAGAATTATCTCGGTCGCGTGAAGAAAACTAAACAAAGCAGCGCGATGCAAGACGCTCACGAAGCCATCCGTCCCACGAGCAATCATCGCACTCCTGAATCAGTAAAAAAATATTTGACTAAAGACCAATTTAATCTTTATCGTTTGATTTATAGTCGCACTCTGGCTTCCTTGATGCAAAATAAAAAGGATGAACAGATGACTATATTTCTTTCTGGTGAGGAGATAATGTTTAAAATCGATTTTACTAGAACACTATTTAAAGGATATGAAGCGATTTATAAATATGAAGATGACCAAGATAATTACTTAGACCATTTTCCTGATTTTGTTTTGGGTGAATCTTTTCCAGTGGTTGAAAAAGATACCGAACAAAAGTTTACTCAAGCTCCCGCCCATTATTCGGAAGCAAAAATTGTCAAACTCATGGAGGAAGTGGGGATTGGTCGCCCTTCGACCTATGCTTCAACTATTGATACTTTGAGAAAAAGAAAGTACGTTGAGAACGATAAAGGTATTTTAATTACCACAAAAAAAGGTAAATTAACGGCGACAGTTTTAAATAAATATTTTCCAGAAATTGTCGATGTGAAATATACGGCAATAATGGAAGAGAAACTCGATAACATCGAAGAAGGCAATCAATCTAGAAGCAATATTCTCAATGAGTTTTATTATCCTTTCATCGAACATTTCAACAAAGTTAGTCAAGTGATGTATAAGGAAAGTTTTGAAGAGACGGGTGAAGATTGCCCTAAATGCGGTTCCCCTTTAGTAATTAAAGAAGGAAGAAATGGTCCTTTTGTCGGCTGTTCAAATTTCCCTAAATGCAAATATGTAAAAAAAGAAGAAAACAAAAATAGCAAAGCAACACCCATAGGTGAAAAATGCCCTGAATGCGGTGGAGAACTATTGCTCCGAGATAAAAATGGCTCATCGTTCATCTCTTGCTCTAACTTCCCAAAATGTCGTTATACGAGAAATGTCTCTTCTTTGACTGAGGGTGCGAAAAGCGAAACTGAAAAACGGATTAAAAGTTGCCCAGAATGCGATGGCTATCTCATTAAAAAGAAAGGACGCTATGGTTATTTCTTAGGTTGCATCAATTATCCAAAATGCAACCACATGGAAAAAATCATAAAAAGAAAACGGAAATAATCCGTTTTTTCTTTATTTTTGTTATGCTTATATTGTATGAATAAACCACAACAAGAATTTTTGAATCACTTGCAATTTGTTAGAAACTATTCTTTAAGGACTATTGAAAGCTATAAAAAAGATATCGACAAGTTTTGTCTTTTTATTTTTAACGAAGGAGTGTTGCTAGATCAAGTTGACTTAATTTGCATCCGTAATTTTTTGACTGAAGAACTCAATAAAGGAGTGAGTAAAAGAAGTTGTAAAAGACGAATATCTTCCCTAAAACACTTCTATAAATATATGTTAAATGTAGGTTATATTCAAGAGAACCCTTTTCTCTTTATCAACTCTCCAAAAGTTGAGAAAAAATTCCCCCGGGTTTTGTATAAAGAGCAAATTGAAGAGATTTTTGCTTATAACGCCCAAAGGACTGATGAATTAAAAGTTCGCGATCAAGCTATCCTGTATTTACTTTACTATTCTGGCATTCGTGCTCATGAACTGGTGACTTTAGACGTCCAATCCATTTCGCTTAAAGATCGCGTGGTCCGCGTCATGGGTAAAGGTAGTAAGGAAAGAATCGTTCCTTTTACGGCCGAATGTCAAAATGTTCTTAAAGATTACCTATCAAACGAAAGGACAAAGTTATTAAGAAGAGCGAAGAATCCGAAAGATTTGAGTCCAGCCTTATTTTTAAACGCTAACGGTAAAAGATTAACCACTCGCGGATTAGAACACATTCTCGATCGCATTGAGGAAAAAACTGGTCTTTACGTCGGCTTGCACCCTCATATTTTGCGCCACTCATTTGCTACCCATTTATTAGAAAATGGCGCGGACTTACGAGTAATCCAAGAATTGTTAGGTCACGAGAGTATCAACGCTACACAAGTTTACACTCATGTCAGTGAAAAATCGATGAAAGAAACTTACTTATCTAGCCATCCACGAGCGGTAAAAGGTAAGAAATAAATATACATTTACTTGTATCATAGCAAGGGTTTTGTTAAAATAATGGGCGCTGTTTAGTTACAGCACACTACACACACTGCGGATCGAACTGCCTTTGTGCTTGTTAGATATGACAAGTGGCCGAGTTCTTAGAAACAGTGGAGGAAAAAACAAAAAAGGAGATTTTCACTGATGAAAGATGAAAATGAAAAAATTGAAGAGGAATTAGTCGAAGAAGACGAAGAAACTCTTGAAACAGACGAGGAAGAAGTCGTAGAAGAAGACGAAGAAACCTCTGAAACAGCCGCTCCAGCGATGAGCGAATTTATACGCGATCCTGACGCCCCCGTCATTACGATGAGAAAATTACTCGAAGCGGGCGCCCACTTTGGACATCAAACTCGTCGATGGAATCCAAAGATGAAAGAATACATCTATGGCGCTAGAAATGGTGTATATATCATCGATCTACAAAAAACAGTCGAATGCATTACCATTGCTTATGACAAAATGAAAGAAATCGTTGATAACGGCGGTAAGGTTTTATTCGTAGGCACTAAAAAACAATGTCGAGAAGCAACTAAGCAAGAAGCGTTGCGTTCAGGTAGTTTCTATATCATTAACCGCTGGTTAGGGGGAACACTGACAAACTTTAAAACTATTCTAAGTCGCATTAGATATTTAAAAGATCTAGAAAAAAGAGAAGAAGATGGCGAATTCGATCTTATGAGCGAAGTCGAAGCTTCTAGATTGCGTCGCGAAAAAGAAAAATTATCCAGAAACCTAGAAGGGATTAAGGAAATGAGAAAAGTTCCAAACGCTCTCTTTGTCATCGATCCACGTATTGAGCATAACGCTGTTGCCGAAGCTAGAAAACTCAAAATTCCAGTCTTTGCCATCGTCGACACAAACAGCGACCCAGATGTCGTTGATTATGTCATTCCGGCTAATGACGACGCTCTGCGTTCAACCAGCTTAATTTTAGCGGTTATCGCTGATGCGATTGTCGAGAGTAAGAACGGAGTTCCAGTCGTCGCTTATACTAAGGATGAAGGTGAAAATGTCACTATGAAAGATGTCATCCGTCAAACAGAAAGAGAAAACGCTGAAAAATTAGCGAGAATTAGAGCAGAGAGACAAGCGCGTCAAGAAAATTATGAAAGAGCGCAAGCGGCCAGAGAAGCACGCGG
>DURD01000037.1 GCA_012837435.1 Erysipelotrichaceae bacterium | reverse complement strand
ATCATCATTCGCTTTCTTTCTTCGTCTAGCGAGATAGAAAGCTTATAAAGAAAAAAGATTAGTCACAAAACTGTGATTAATTTGATTAGTAAAGAGATTTGTTGCAATTAATCTGTCAAGTAACAATAGATAATTTAAAATTATTATAATTGCATTATTTTTTAACCGAATATATAATTATGATGTCAAAGGCAAAACCGAAGCAATTCGGCGACGCAAAGCTAAAGGGTCTTTAATAGATAGCCAGTTGCCTGAAAGAATGTTCAGCAATTGGATTTTTTATTTAAAGACACTATGAAATTGAAAAATAACAAAAATCTAAAAATTATAGCCGCCACAACGATGACGATTTTTTCGTTGTTGACAGTCTTTAGTGCGACTGCTGCGTGGTTCGGTATGAATAAAGATGTCGACACTTCTGGAACAAATATAAACGTCGTTAATCCAAATGGCAAATTAGATTCCATTGAGTTTTTTACATTTAAAGAAATGATGAATGATGGAATCGATAATACCGGTTTTAAATTTAACACGACGGCAGTCGGTTCCATGTCTTTTAACTACGCTACTGAAACGGTTACCACTACCGGTGATACGAGTATATCTCTAGACAATTTCACATTGCTTAATCCAGAACATCCTTTACTGCTTATTTTCAATTTAAACGGGGAATATTCTCTCGGAGAGGATGAATTTATTATTCGTGCCTTAACTGAAAGAACTAGTTTTTTGGGTGAAAGAAGTTCTATTGATGGTAGTCCAGTTCACGATTTATCGAATCCTTCTTCCTACTTAAGAAAAGACGAAACTACTCAGACTGCTTACTACGCTTTAAGTTCTGTGGCTAGATTTCTATATCAAGAATTGTCCGATGATGACTATGCCACTTTGACGAGTGGTACATCACTTGATTTTGCTTATACTTCCTTAACCAATAATGAGAATTTCGTCAGTATAGACAATGCTACCGAAACTTCTTCTTTTAATAGTAACCCTACATTTTATGCCTCCACCAACAACACTGTGTCACATGTGGCGTTGGTAATCGATTATTTTAACGATGCGATTGAATACATTTATTCGACTTATCTCGGAGATGATGTTTTAGAAGATACCTATGATTACATACTCCATTTTGAATGTGATTGGTCAATGGAGGTCTTTGGATAATGAAAAAGCTATCTAAACTCGTCGCTGCGACCGTCATTGCTTCCAGTGTTATCGGCCTGACAAGTACTTTAGCGTGGCTCATTCCCATTGCAAAATTTTCCTCTTCTGACGCCCCGATTGACGCGATTACTGAAGGGGCATACTACGCTTATGGGGAAGGGACAGTCGATAATCCTTTCGGAATTTCTAAACCTCGACATCTATATAATCTTTCTTGGCTTCATTTTTTAGGCAACTATGATGACGGACAGTATTATTTTGAATTAGATCCAGAACTTGAAAACGGTGTTCTTAGTATGGAAGGCTGGACAATTCCTCCTATAGGTACAGAAGATCATCCATTTATCGGTAATTTTAATGGTAATGGCAATGTCATAGACGGCTGTTCTATTTCAAACGATTTTTCTGATTTTGATGCTTATCCTGGTACGATGACAGCGGCAAAATTTAATGGTGCAACCGGCGACCAATATCCAAAAGTAGTGGGATTTTTTGGGGTGGTTGGCGATTTAAATAACAATATTGCTTATGGAGCTTACGATTCACAAATTAATGAATTTAAAAATACCGGTCTTTTGAATATTACCGTGACAAGCATTGCACCTGCAACCCTAGTTGGCGCGGCCGTAGGTTATTCGGATGGAGTTATTTCTAACGTGGCTGTGGACACGCCCACTTTGAATATCGAACAAGCTAACGCTGTTGCATACGATTTTAGCCTAACGAATAATATATCTGATTACGGTATCGTTGGTTATACAGAAAATAAGAGCGAGATATCTAAAATTGATAGTCAGCTTTATGGCGTCAATGTTTCTAGTGGTCATGAATATAGCGCCGCTGCTGAGGGCGATGCTCAAGGTTGGGGCGGTTCTATCAATATGAAAACTATCTTTGAGCGTATGTACGCGATAAAAATGTATGCGACAACAACAGTCAGTAACTTCGCATATCATCAAACAAAATATTATTACAATGGTACTGAAAATGTTGGTGAACAAGTTAATAGAACGACATCTAGTTTATTAAATTATAATAAAGACTATGTCGGAAATTTCAATTTCTTCAATAGGAATACTGCCACTGATCTTTACAATTATTTAGTCGGTGGACACTATCAAAAAAGAAACTACTATACATATGTTCACAACGAAGGATACTACATTACTGACGGAACCAACTATCTCACGTATAGCAATGGTCAATTGATTAATTCTACCAGCACGGATACCGCGGGGATTTGGGTTTTTGAACAAGTTAGTAACTACTACTATATTTATACGTATTCAGACAATCAAACCACTAAATATTACCTTTATTACGATAATGGGTCTCTGGGAATAATCAACAGCACAGGCACCACGAGACAATGGACAGTTACCCAAAGCGGTAGTGATTTGACTATTGAATATAATAGTAAGAAAATTTATTTCTACAATAACATCTGGCAATTAATACCAGTCGCGAATGGCTATGCACAAGTCAAAGTAGTATTTCATAATAATAACTACATAGCGAATAATGGCTCTAGTGGCAACACTCCTCCGGCTACAACTTCTTCCGCTTCAGCGGCTATTTTTGAAGTAGATTCAAGCAATCGTGTGTATACTATCGTCGGGACGACAACTTTATATTTAGCTCTTTACTATCAAAACTACTTCAATCGGAGTATTCGTTTAATCAATAGTCCAAGTGCCAATCGATACTACAATTTTACTTACAGTGGAGGTGTACTTTCTAGCAATTATAATGGAACAAATTATTATCTCCGTTATAACAGTGGGTGGACCTATACTACTTCTACAAGCTATGTTACAGATTTTACTTTAATAGACGACCTCAGTCAGCCTATTGATTATTCAGGCTATAAATTGAATAATACTTTGGCATCATCCGCTGTCGAACGAGATGGGCCCTCTGCTTATCAAACTAGTAGTGATTTAACGCAGGGCGCAAACGAATCTCGCATGTATTATACTGCTCAAGATACAACTTATTTTCCACTGAATGTAGAAAATGATGGGGGATCTTTCAGCAGTGCAGCAGCGCTTAACACTGCAATAAACAATGGTAATTTTGATCCTAAAGAAAGCAACACAGGTTACATTATTTCGGGCTCAAAAATAACAGATGGGACAACTAGTTACACTAAAGATGAAAGCACTATTCGTATTTCTAAATATTCATTTGGAAATATTAGTGGCAGTATTTCTTCAGGTGATACTTATGAGCAATTTTTAGATTCGAAAATATACACTATTGATTTAAATAATACACGAAGAACCATGGGCGATGTTTATTCTGAAAACGACTATCCTCGTTACATGGATTCTAAAAATGCCTTTTATTATAATGCACTTACTAATGGCACCAATGGTTCGACAAATGACTATGTTTTTGGTCTTCACTTTATGGATTCAACTATTAGCATGAATAACATAGTAAATGCTAGTAAAGTAAGTGTTTTAGGTGTTGAGCATGATAACTATGAATTACCTGTTGAATCTATTGACTTTAATTTAAAACAAAAAGGTAAAGTTAACTTCTTCGCGGGAACATATTTCCCTGGCAACACTTCATTCTTTTCTTTACACGAAGTGGAAAGAAATGGTCCCACTATAACGGCGATTAAGGAAATTGAAGAAATTTACAGTAACGATGTCGGTAGCAAAACCACTAAATATTCTAATATTTTTAAATTTAAAGACGGAACATATTCCAAACCTTATCGTTTTGACGGCAATCAAAATAAATATGAAATGGATAAATATAACACTGGTGATTTACAAACTCCGTATGTGGAATACTCTATAATGGATCAAACAGATTTTAATGCTTACGCTTCCACGTATAACTACACTTTAAGATTTAAAACTAGTCAAATTGGCTACAGTAGTACCATAAGCACAAATTCTCTGTATTACTTTGAATTCCCCATGAATTGTGGCGAATATTGTTTAGGATCAGTTCCTACGGTTGATGGTTGTTATCTGTGTTATCTAGATATCGGCGCGAACGCTGCTAAAACCCAAAGAACAATTTTCTACGAACACTTCCAAGAAATCAAAAGGACTTTTGAATATCCTTTGGGTGTAGCAATAGTAAAAGCGGACTCTGTATCAAGCAGTACTGTCGATCCGACTGATACCGCTAATGTGGTGATTTATGCGGGTTATCAAGGGGCTTTAACAATTACTAGAGATAGTGTTCTTAATACTGTCACTCTTACCAGAGCCACCGGTATGACAAATAACGCTAAACCGACACTCATCGGGGATTTAATGTGGGATGACACTTATGAACTATACAATATTCATGATCCCGGCAACAATAATCTGACAAGTGAAATAGTGTGTGAAGAAGTCATTGCCGACACGAGACGTGTTCAATTTTACGACTATAATGTCAACCTAGAAGAAGTGATGATAACGATAATTACTGACACTAGTACTGATGGAACTAATTACACTAGAACTTTATATCAAGAAATTGTCGGTGGTGCGAGTTATGACGATACTCAAGCAGACCAGATGAATATTTTCAACCATCTGACTGGAACAAAATATTCTGTTGAAGAAGCGAGAAATCAAAGTACTATTTTGTCGTATGATTCGGCCGCAGGAATCAATAACAATTTAATGATTCGTCTTTACTACGTAACTCCTGAGGGAATTACTGTCACGATGGTTATTAATTTAGAAGAAGCAGTCGATCTCAATCAGACGACCGGACAATATTATGTTTTTGATCACTATCTACTAGAAATAACTGTGGATGCTGGTTCGATTACCATTATTGTCTTGGAAAGCGATAGCACTGTAGGAACCGTTATGATTGGTAATACGATTATCGATGAAAATAGCGAACCTATCGTCATCGAATATGTTGCGCCATAATTAAATAGAATTCTTTCAATTCTAAAATCACCCCTATTCCTAGATGCAGGAGTAGGGGTTTCTTTTTAGTAAATGATAGAACTAAATTATATTTTGAACTTCCAGAAATAATATATGAATATTGCGGCCTGAATCGGTACTCCAATCAGAAATAGCATCCAAGAATTTGACAAATTGTAGATGATTGAAGTGAGTAGAAAAAACGTTAAGAGTGTCCCCCAAACGAATAAAGACATAGATATTAAAGCCGCTATCCAGCGTTTTGTGGCTCTAGCGTAGTAAGTTACAATGGCACAGCAAATAGGAAAAGCCACTATAAAACTAATCCAATACTTCGATGCTAAAATCGGAGAATTAATAGTGGTGTAGACAAAGACAATCGTGGCGATTAAATATACAGCAATACACAGCATAATCGTGATTAATAAATTTCTAATAAGCAACTGCTGTTTATTGCCTAGCGTGCTCTCTATTTCCTTGTCCGTATGGTTCTTAGTGAGATAATCAACATTAACTTTAAAAAGATCTGCTAAAAGGCAAAGCGTAGTAATATCAGGGACAGACTCCCCTCTTTCCCATTTTGATATCGTTTTATCAGAATAATTTACTTTGCTCGCTAAATCATTTTGAGTCCAGTTATTTAACTTTCTCAGCCTCAATATATTGTTCGCAATGTTTTGACTTATACTATCCATAAAACACCATTTCTACTTTCGGTAGAATACTATTCTACAAAGTCTAGCGTAGACTCCCTTGCTATTACTTTGTTGGTTTTATTATACTCGACGTAGGGAAATTTTGGTATGAATGTTTTATTAGTATGTGATGTATTAGGGGAAGAAAACAACGGCACAATCCATGCGTCTATGAACTTATTTAGACATTTGAAGAGTTGTGGCGATAATGTTCGTGTTCTCTGCGCGGACCAAAGCAAAAAAGGGAAGGACGGCTATTTCGTCGTACCTAATTTAAAGCTTGGCTGCATCATTAATTATATTTTCAAAAAAAATAATGTTGCTCCAGCAAAACCAAATACTAAGATAATCAACAAAGCTCTAGACGGTGTGGATATTGTTCACGTAATGCTACCTTTTCCTTTAGGTATTAAGGCCGCTAAAATTGCTAAAAAAAGAGGAATTCCAGTTACCGCAGGTTTCCATTGCCAGGCAGAGAATTTTAGCTCTCATATTTTTAACATGATGAATTCTAAAGCTTTCAATAAGGTGGTATACAAATATTTTTACAAAAAATTATATCGTCATGTAAACGCTATCCATTATCCAACGCAATTTATTAGAGATATATTTGAAGAAACCATAAAAAGAAAGACTAATGGACATGTGATTTCAAATGGAGTAAACGAACAATACATTAAAAAAGATATAGAAAGAGTCGCCCCTTATGATGAAAAATTTAATATCTTATTTATCGGGCGTCTAGCTAAAGAAAAATCTCATAATCTATTAATTAAAGCGGTAGCAAAAAGTAAATATCGCGACGATATTCGTTTGATTTTCGCGGGTCAAGGACCACGAGAAAAATCTATTTTACAAACCGCTAAAATGTGTAAAATAGAAGTTCCAATTATCAAATTCTTTCCGCGAGAAGAACTAATTGATGTCATCAATCAATGCGACCTATATGTTCATCCTTCGGTCGCGGAAATCGAAGCAATCGCCTGTTTAGAAGCGATTAAATGCGGACTTGTGCCAGTCATCTCCGATTCAAAAAGAAGTGCCACTAATGCTTTTGCTCTGACTGATAAAAATTTGTTCAAACACGATTCTCCAAAAGATTTAGCGGATAAAATCGATTATTGGATTGAGCATCCAGAAGAAAAAGAAAAAGCCTCTAAAGACTATTTGAACTACGCAGTTAACTTCGATCAAACCGCTTGTATGAAACAAATGAGAGAAATGTTGCTCACTTATTCAAAAGAAGAAAATCACACTCTAAAGAAAATTTATTACTACAAAGATGAACTCAACGATGATTTTGCCAATAATGGAATCGTCGCGAAGAAAACTCCTGCTAATTATCGTTACATACGCAAATGTCCAATCTATAGAGGTACGAGCTTTGTCCTCTATCATTTCATCGCGCGCCCACTAGTTAAACTAATGAATAAAGCTATCTATAGGCAAAAAATAGTCAATCATCTAACTGTCAAGAAAAAAAAGATTAAAGGAGCCTTTATATACGCTAATCATACGCTAAGCATGGGAGATGCTTACACCCCTAATCTTTTATTTAGACAGAAAAACAATATCATTACTGGTCCGGAAGCCACATCGATATTCGGTGTTAAAACCATCGTTTCAATGATCGGAGCAATTCCCTTGCCATCAACTTATGAAGGAGCACCAAAATTTTTAGAAGCGGTCAAAAATAAAATTGAAAAAGGAGAAACTATCACTATATATCCTGAAGCCCATATCTGGCCGCATTATACAAAAATCAGAAATTTCAAAGAGGCATCGTTTGGTTACCCCCTTTCAATTAACTGCCCGGTTATCTGTGTGACCAACACTTTTGTGCCACACAAAAAGAGATATAAATTACTAACACACATCGATGGGCCATTCTATCCAGATCAAAATCTCAATCGAAAAGAAGCTAAAACTAAACTCCGAAATCAAGTGTATGAAACTATGATTATGAGAAGTTTAGAGGTTAAACAATACGAAAAGAATAGATACATAAAAATTGATTGATAACTAGTGGATTAATTCCTTTATAAAATTATTTTTGTGATGATACTTCTTTAGTTTTTGAAGCATTTTTTAAACATATTTCTCAATAATATATTATTATTAGTTGTGAGCGAGGAAAAAACATTTATGAAGAAAATCGCCGTTTTCGATGCTAAAAAATACGACCAAGATTCTTTCGCGGCTTACGAAGGTCAATATCAATTTACCTATTATAATGACAGACTACTTGCTAAAACTGTCAATCTCGCGAAAGATTATGATGCCGTGGTGTGTTTTGTCAACGATGAACTAAATGACGAAGTATTAACTAGATTAAAAGAATTTAATATTCACGGAGTATTTTTAAGATGTGCTGGCTATAACAATGTAGATTTAAAAAGCGCCTATAAAAACAAAATACATGTGGCTAGAGTCCCGGCTTATTCGCCTTATGCGGTTGCGGAACATACTTTTGCTTTAATTTTGTCTTTGAATAGACACATCCACAAAGCCTATATCCGTTCTAGAGACTTTAATTTTAATCTAGAATCTTTAACGGGTTTTGATTTATACGATAAAACAGTCGGGGTTATCGGTACAGGCAAAATCGGTAGAGTATTTATTAATATCGCTAGAGGATTTGGAATGAAGGTTTTATGTTATGACCCATATCCTATTAAAGATAGTGATTACAAATATGTCACATTAGAAGAAATATATAAAAACGCTGATATTATTTCACTGCACTGCCCTTTGACTGATAGCAATTATCATATGATAGATAAAAATGCCATAGCGCAAATGAAACAAGGTGTAATGATTATCAATACGTCTAGAGGTGGTTTGATTGATTCTAAGGCTCTTCTAGAGGGATTAAAAGAAAAGAAGATTGGTTCAGTCGGTCTAGATGTTTATGAAGAAGAAGCAGATCTTTTCTATCACGATAATTCTTCAAGAATTATTGACGATGACGTTTTAGCATTATTAATTTCTATGCCTAATGTGATAATCACTTCTCATCAAGCCTATTTAACTAAAGAAGCTTTAGACAATATTGCACGAACCACCATCAATAATTTAAACGAGTACTTTTCTGGAGAATTTATCAATAATGAACTATGCTATCACTGTGATAAAAGTAGCAACCCCGAACAGTGCTATAAAAACAAAACCAAACGTTGCTTCTAAAACATTGGACAATATATAGTAAAAGAAAGGAGAAAAACTATGAAATTCTTAAGATGTCGTATTTGTGGCAAGATTATCGCCATGGTGAACGATTGCCCAAAATGCCCCACAATTTGCTGTGGTGAACCCATGAAAGAACTTGTAGCGAATACAGAAGAAGGAGCCTATGAAAAACACATTCCTGTTTATAACGTAAAAGATAATGTTGTAACAGTTAATGTCGGTTCTGTTGCTCATCCAATGATCAATGAGCATTACATTCAATGGATTGCTTTAGAAACTAATAAAGGTAACCAAAGAAAATTATTAAAACCAGGGCAACCCCCAACAGCACAATTTGCTCTTTTGGAAGGCGAAGAAGTAATCGCTGTCTACGAATATTGCAATCTACACGGTTTATATAAAGCATAAACAATTAGCATAGTAATATAACATTAAGCCCTCACCGGGCTTTTTGTTTTGAACAGTATTATTTAGCTCTAATAAATAAAAAACTAAAAGTATCATATGAGTTTAACTGTTGTTAAATTTGAGTCCTATCGCGGTTCATTCTAACTTATAATTACCGATTAATACATTTATTAAGTATTTTAAAGAAACAATTTAAATATCTCATTTCTATTCAAGCGATGATTAAAAAACCCTACTATTAGGGTAAAAAAAAGAGAGGAAATCCTCTCGGAAATCCTCTCTAATTATCAACTACTAATGATTAGGAGTGAAGCAGTTCGTTGACGGTAAAGGTGATGTCGACAGTAATGCCATTAAGATTGATAGCATTCGCAGTTGTACAGTTAACATTATTTCCATCAAAATAAATGTATACTTTGACAGGTGTAGCGGTAGTTGTGATTAAATCATCGGCTTGTAAAGCAGTAGAATACTTAGTAACTGCAGCAGTACCAGCATCATTAAAAACGTAAGTTTGTGTCGTAGGTGCAGATGAAGGGTTGCCACCACCATACACAATTTTAGTTGTTAAACACTTGTTCAGATTGGATCCTGCAGTGGCAGTGAATTTAACATCAGCTTGAATACCTTTATTGGTCTCAACGGCGCTTGAACCTGCTGCTAAACCAACGTAGAAGGAACTGTAAACATAGTAATGCTTACCAGAAACTGAACCTAAGTTAGCATCTTCAGTAATAGTTAATTGTGCTGTAGTTCCTGCTGCAGCCGAACCATCTGTAGTGCTTGTGCCGACAGCTTTGTACCAGTTGTTGGCCTCGACCTCTGAGCCAATTGCTGATGTGGTATAGGAAACTGGAAGAAGTGTGCCCTGTACTCCGGAAAGATCAAGAGAAGTAGCACTTCCAAGAGAGGAAGTACTGGAAATAACCAAAAATGTTGAATCTGATTTAGCTGTGACTTTCATACCAGTTGCGGTAACTTGTGAGTTCATAGCGAACCAAGCGACGGTGCCTGTAACGGAGGCAGCTGTTGATAATAGTAATAATCCTAATGCGGGGATAACAATTTTTGTCTTTTTCATTTTAATTAACTCCTTATAAACGACAAAATGCTCAACTTAATTCTAAACTGAGCGGACGATAGGAATTATTGCATTGAATCGGCAATCATGATTGGGACTTTCACCTTGCTTATCTTTGCACCTATAGTCTAGAAAAAAATCATTTATTTGTCAAATAATATTTTTATATTTATTATATTAATAAATATCATATTTAAATTAATCGAATATTAATTATTTTAAACGAACTTATTTTTATGAATTTTTAGATTACAATCTATTTTTACTCGGTCTAATTTTGTTTTGCGACATTACTTTTTATGAAGAGAGTTCTGATTTAGTTTTTTCCATGAGAAATTAATATTTTTTTAGTCTATTTTTGATTACGTACCTTAATTTATAACATGCATACACGCTCAATACTTGCTGCATATATTCGATTTATATCAATTGCGAATTATCGTACAACTTTAAGTGATTTAGTGTTCAAAATAACACTCTCTAAATAATCGTTTAAATTGTGGTACAAACCATGTGTGGATAGCGCACATAACTCGTGCTAATTTAGTATGGAATTAATGTGAGGTTAAGCCAGATATAAAAAATAATTGGCAATTATTTAAATAATGTATTAAAATGTTCTCGCGTATCATAGAGAAAGTGTTTTATTATGAGTAAATACAAAAAACCCTTATCTATCGGATTAATTGTCCTAGATGTGGCTGTTACAGTCTTCTTGTTCATCATTAGTATAATAATTTTATCAGTAGTGGTTCCTGCGGAATCATTAGAAGAGGCTGTTAACAATTCATCGGGATTAATTAAATACTTGTTACAAAATCCTAATATTTATTTGATTTTATTTGTAATCCCGCTATTTCTTATTTTGGCGGCTAATATCATAGGTCTCGTGGTGTACGTAAGAAAAACTACTAAAAGAGAACCAGCAAAACTATCGGATTTAACCGCTGAACAAAAAGAGAAACTCAGACAAGAATTATTGAAGGATTTACAAGGGGTACCATCGGACAATCCTTCTGAGAATAAATAATAACTAAAGCGCTATGCGCTTTTTTTATTAATAAAATCTAAAAAAACAAATTTTAAAAAAATATATTGCATAGTTAAAATAACTGTGATATGTTGTAGTCGAGTAAAAGCAAAGCCAGAGTAATTCGGTGACGCAAAGCTACAGGGTCTTATATAAGATAGCCAGTTGCCTTAGGGGTCGAAATACCCGCCAATGATTGGATGATAGGCACTGGCTTTTATTTCTACCCCATTGGGACAAAACATCAAAGTTTACCTTTAAAGGGTAGAAGATCACATTATGTATGACGTATCGCTTGTTAGGAAAAAACGAAGAAGAAGAATAATGGCTTTAGTGAGCTTTATATCAGCGATTGGGCTGGCTTCTTTAGTGATGATTTCTTTTCTTGGCAGAAACGTCGGTGCATACACCATTTCAATAACTAATTCATCAGTAAAACTTGCTCTTTCGCAAAAAAGTGATTTTGTTCATCAGTCTTCTTACATTCGTATCGAAGGGATTAAGCAATTTGAAGAAAACACTTACAGAGCTCTACCGCCCGATAGCATTTTGGATAATGAAGACACACCTTTCGATTATGGTATGGTGGGCGATGTTAGCAATAGTAGATACAGCTTCTTTAAATGCACCTATTACGTGAAGAACGTTGGCAATATTACTGCCAATTATACGATGGATGTTTATATTGGAAAGATGAACAAGGCCAACGATGGCTCAGAGAGAAGACTCGATGATACGGTTCGCATAATGGTTTATGAAAACGACCCAAGAGAAGATACACACCACAAACGTATTTTTGCTAACGCAGCATACGAAAACAATGTGGATCGCGATGGTCGATTCACATCTCGAGAATTTGTTTCTGTAGCAGGTCCTAACAATCAAGAAAGCGATGAATTTCCATTAGCCGAGACCTTCTTTTCTTCCTCTATTGCTGCAAGATACAAGGTCGAAGGATTTGCAAAAGGCGACATGCTGAGATATACAGTCGTAATGTGGTTAGAAGGAGAAGACCCACAAGCTCGTGGTGGCTCCGTCCCTGAAGGTGCTTCTATCGAATTTGGAGTAAGAATCTCCGCAGGTGAATTTGAATACTAAAGTATTGCTGTCAGCTTTGTTGTTATTGGACGTATTTCAAGCCTCTCAGCTTGGTTTCAATAAATCAAAAAGCACAGTTGCCTACTCAAGTGTTGCATCTATTTCCCGTAACTTTTAAGGAAGTGGCGATGAATAGAAACTTGACGCAATTCATTTGATGGTGAACAAATTTAAGTTAGTTGTTTCATCGATATAAGCTCTATATCGTTTGTTACTGGCTTACAAAACTTCTATTAGCGATAGAAAAACACGCTGCCAACGCGTTTAATGTTGGCGAGGAATTTGAATTAAATATGAATTCTAGTTCCGTAAATAATATTTTAAAGGATTACTCATCCAGGAGGAAATCTATGAAAAACTCTAAGAAGAAAATTATTCTCTCCGCTTTAATGTTAGCCATCGGTACATCGCTTATCGGTTCAGTGACCAGTACTATAGCGTGGTATCAATATTCCACGAAAGCTAATGTAGCTTATTTAGGCTCATCCGCTGGCGCGAGCGGGAATTTACAATTAAGGATTAAAAAGACAGGCGAACCCAATCCCTGGACTAGTCAATTGTCCAAAGAAAGCATTCAAGCTTACTTACAAGGAGCGGGCTACGATCTTTCTTCGCTTCAACCAGTTACGACTGAACTAGACGAAGATAGAAACGCAGGACTTAATTACGATGGTTCCAATCCTGTTTTCTATTCTAATCCTAATTTGGGTAGAGGCCCTTACAGCAAATGGAATAAGGCTAAAAAAGGAAACTATATCTCCTTTCCATTAGAACTGCGTTATGTCGCCCGTGATGGTGTAAAGAACGAAAGTGGTATTGACGATTTGAATGTCGCAAAACCTGTCTATCTTTCGAAACTTCTCATCCAAGAAGACGCTGCGAATGCCGAAGATAGAAAAGATCTTTCTGAGGCTGTCCGCGTTCATATCTCGACGATTGAACACGAAGCTGCTGCGACTAAAAAAGATTTTCTTATTTCTAAAAATGGAGGCGAAACAGTAACCAATGGCAATTTAGATTTAAACGCTGATGGCCAACTCGATAAAGCCTATCCAGATGATGATCCATTTGGTTTTGAAACTCTAGAACCAACACTCGTCAGTTATGGTTCCGGTAAACACGTTTCTTACGCGGCTAAACAAGACGGAAGCAATTATGACGTTGATGGTATTGCACCCATTTTAGTCACTCGTAATGAGGACACTTTAAAACTCACTGATTTAACATTTGGCGAACCACCAATTTCTAAATCCATCGGTTCAACCGTTGCTTCAGAGACTGAATACTTAAACGTCGTTGTCACTATTTGGGTAGAAGGTTGGCACAAGTTCAATAGTGGGGGTGGTGCTTCTTCAATTTGGAGTGCGGATTACATCAATTCTAAATTTAATGTCGGCATTCAATTTGCCGTTGATGTCGATTAGTTACTAGTTAGTAGATTCATCTGTAAAGCCACAGCAAAATGTGGCTTTACAGGTAAAAGTGTAAGGGAGGAGAATATGAAAAAGTTTGGTCCAACTGCTCTATTATTTGGGTTTTTTGGTCTAGCCACTACCGCTTCTTTATTAGGCGCTGTCAGTGGCACTTTAGCTTGGTACGCCTATGCGACACGTGCAACTATTTCATATTCTGGAACATCTGTTCAAAACACCGTCCAATTACAAATTGGAATCATGTCAGAAATTCAAATTAATGATTTTCCTGAAGATGAAGACATTTCAGAAGTAACTTTCGAAGGAGATGATCATTACTATTATTTTGCGCCCGCTGGTGTGGGTCTAACTTCTAAAATTATCAATAAATATCTCTTAGAAAATGGTTACGCTACTAATTGTTTATATCCTGTAACCTCAGGTTCTTTCGCTCAGGGCGATGATTTTTATTTAAAAAAAGCCCCAAATGATAGTAATTATTACAATGCATCGGCCGCCGAAAAAAAACAATATGCCAAAATACCTTTTGTTTTTCGCGCTTCTAAAAATGTGACGGCTGCCGGAGAATACGTTGCCAATGAAGAACTATGGTTAACTGACGCTAAAGCTAGAGCCTCTTCCAAGGATGACGGCAGTGTCTATAAAGCCTTGCGTTTATACATTGACCGTGATGATTCTTATACTGATGGCGACTTTATATTCAATCCTTCAGCGACGCAAAGGGGTGCGACAAAAGTTGGAGGCTTGTTAGATTTCGATCGAGATCAATACTACGACTATGAATATAGCACTAATGAAGAAATTATCTATGGCGAATATGAAACTAAGACTGGTCTTTCTGAAAGTGGTTATGATGGTTCTAATCAAATCGTTGATGTCAATGGTGTGGGTTCAACTGAACAGAGCAGCACCTTCCTTGCCAAACATCGTTCAGGCATCAAATATTACGAAAACTTAAACGAATGTGGTATCAAAGAGGCCGAATATTTGGCCTTGGAGGATATTAGGCCTATTAAAGATGAAAACAATGTTTTGAGAAATGCCGATGCTAATCATCCCACTTCTGTCTGTTTAACCGCTGGAGAAGAAGGCCATTATTTAGGACGAGTCACCATTACCGTCTATCTCGAGGGCTGGGATTTTTCCCTTATTGATGAGGAAAAAAATCACTTCTTTGATATCGGCCTAATGTTCGAAATGAACTCAGTTAAAAGTAATTAATTATGAATAAAAAAAGAATCGTTTTATCTGTCGTCGTCGGTTGCGTAGCCTTAGCAACCTTTTCTGTCACGACTTCTATTGCGTGGTACATCAGTAGTGACAGTCTTTCTATCGATACTTTAAATATCGTCGTTTCTAGCGATCGCGAAATAAAAGTGTCGACCTCTCCTGAATTAGATTCTTTTGTAAACGATTTAAAAGACGAAGATTTAAAGAATACTTCTGACGATTTCTATTTTTCTCCCGTTAGTACGATATTTAAAGATGTTTGGATGGAAGAAAAACAAGGAACACCGATATTTTATGATTGCTCTTCTCCAGGAGCGTTTTCTTCTGGAGAACCATATCTTAACGAAAGTCAAAAGGGTTTCTTTACACAAAAATTATACTTATTATCCGATTTTGATTATTTAGTAGGTTTAGATGCTGAACAATGTGTATTTGAAAATAACACTCAAGTCAATTCAGCGCGAGCGAGAGAAATTTTAAGGGAGTATCCTAACTTAGGTTTGACTGAAAATGAAGTCAAAGAAAGATTAGACAATTTATTAAAATGTTTAAGAGTTTCAATTCTTGTTCCCGATGAAGACCATTATCAATATCTCATTTTAGATCCCACTAAAAGAGATGATGAAGAAGTCATTTTTGGTGGTCGTTTAGACAATGACACCGATGGTTACTACGATGTTTACAACGACCAAAATTCAATAACTAAAGAAATTATATACGGTCAAGTGAATGACCGTTCATTGATAGAATATGATGAACCGACAAATGTTGTTGTCGAACCATTAGAAAAACCCTTCTTTTTGGGAAATTCTTTTACGGCAAAAAGCAAAGGTAGTGTTTACACCTACAATGCCGAAAGATCTATGCAAAATGGTTTACAATTTGCCAAGGAAGAATCAACAACATTGGAACAACTCAATGTTGAGAATCCATCGTTTTTCATCCCTTGTTATAAAAACGAGCCTAGAGAGATAGTTCTCTCAATTTATTTAGAAGGCTGGGATTTAGATTGCATTAACGAGACTATGGGTGCATCATTTAACACAAAGCTTAGCTTTAAATTATTAAGGGGGATTATCTAGTATGTCTGCTTATTTTGAATTCCTAAGAGAAATATTTATCCGTGTTTTAGCGGACATCGGAAACTTTTTTTATAGAGTATTTGTCATGCCATGGACTGATGTCGGAGAAAACTTTTCCTTTTATGGCGCCGCCTTGTCCGCTCATATGGGAGGTTTTGGATTTTGGGGCTGGTTTTTCTTTGTTTTATTCGCCCTTTTGTTGCTCGGTTTAGTCGGTGGCATCGTTTTTATAATCGTCTCCTTACTCCGTAAATATATTAGATTTGTCAAAAAAGAACTCGATAAAGAAGAACTTGGTAGACAAATCGAAAGGTTGAATTACGAACTATTTCAAGCAGTTCAAGAAAAAGATAAAATTCTCAATCTTAAAGTGGGCTACATGGGTTTAAAAACGGCTGATTATGATGAAGAGAGCAAAGAAACAATTGAAGAAGTCTCATCGCGTTTCCCGAAACTCTTTCATGTTGATAATAAGTATCGTGGTGTCAACGTCGATATTCCTCCTCGTGAAGATTTATCGCTTGAAGAATTGTGCAACGCTTTCCGCAACTTTGCGGCTAGTCAATTGCACCTTTACTATCGAGAAGACGTCATCAAACAACTGTTCGCAGGCATTGCGACCTCAAAACTAATTATTTTAGAAGGTATTTCTGGTACTGGTAAAACTTCTCTCGCCCTAGCGGTTGGTAAGTTTTTTAATTTCGACAGTGCGATTATTCCCGTACAACCTTCTTGGAAAGATAGAAGTGAATTATTAGGTTATTACAATGAATTCACAAAAAAATTCAACGAGACAGAGTTTTTAAGAGCCTTGTATACTACGACTTATCGCAAGGATTTAAACGTCATTATACTCGATGAAATGAACTTAGCGCGTATCGAATATTACTTCGCGGAATTCTTGTCCATCATGGAAATGCGCGACCCTAATGACTGGGTTATCGATTTAATTCCTTTTTCTGTGCCAAATGATCCAGTTAATTTAAAAGACGGCAAATTATTAATCCCACAAAATGTCATGTTCTTTGGTACCGCTAATAACGACGATAGTACTTTTACGATATCCGATAAAGTTTACGACCGTGCTATCTCTATATTTTTCGATGATAAAGGTCGTGAATTCGAAGCTCCTATTCAAGAATCGATGAGCGTTCCTTATTCGCAACTAAAAAATCTATTTGATGAAGCGGTAATTCAATACCCAATTTCACAAGCTGCCATCGATAAATTCGAACAATTAGATAATTTCATCATCAAGAAGTTCAAATTAGCCTTCGGAAACCGTATTTTAAAACAATTAGATACCTTTATTCCAGTTTACGTCGCTTGTGGGGGCAAAGAAGTCGATGGATTCGATTTCATTTTCACCAACAAAATCTTGAAAAAATTTGAATCTTTGAACATCTCTTTCCTAAAAAACGAATTAAAAGAACTCGATGCTCAACTAGATAAAATGTACGGCCGTGGTAATTTCCAAATGGCCCATTCCTATATTGAAACTCTACTTAAGAATAATTAAATAAAATGAAAAAAAGAAGAAGAAGAAGCAATGCTCAAATTAGCCGCTCATATCATTCTCGAATGAGAAACTTGCTCAAAGGTCATACTGAAAAGGAAATCTTTGAGTCTTTAAGTGGTGGCAAAAATAGTTATTTGAGACTGGATAGATTGTTATCATCTTCTTTTGATAAAAGTTGGATTGAAATGATTGAAGGGTGTATTTTTGATTTAGGCGATATCATTAGTAACCCTCGTCTTTCCACTAAGGAAGTGGAATACATTGTCCCGATTGAACTGGCGAGAAAAATTACCGCTAAATCTGTTCAACATCTAGCCGCCAACACCCAATACATTAGAGAAATTGATGAGTATGGTAATGTGATACCTAGAAAGATTTTAACTGTCGCTCATGAAGACGACATACTCACCTATGAGAATCGTTTTATTGCTACTCTAATCAGACGCCTAGTTTTGTTTATTGAAAAACGTTACGAAATCGTTTCGGAATTCGCGGAACTTAGAAACGAAGAGATATTGATGTTTAAAAACGAATCCCTCGTCAATGATGCGCTTGTTGAAATTGAAACTAAAGTAAAAGTTTCCTACAAAAGCGATGATGAATTATCTCTTAAATCTAATGCTTATATCGCGAGAATTGTTAAAATTAGAGAGCACATTCAATATTTTTATAATTCGGATTTTATGCGTCATTTCAAAACCGAAAGAGATGTCCGCAATCCAATTATCAGAACCAATATCATTCGTAAAGACCCTAAGTATAGCCATTGCTATCGACTTTATCGCTTTATCGAAAAATACGATCGTTTAGGGGTAAACTACAAAGTATCTGATAAATATTCGTTATTCAATAAAAAAGAAATTGAAGAATTAAACAACACAATATTTGCTAATTACGTGACTTTAAAGGGTAAAGACCTCAAGAATAATTCCCAAACCAAATCACGTGTTTATAAACCAAAAATCTTAAAATCATTAGATGATGAAATATTTATTTATGGTCCTTTGGTGAGAACTCCGATCTCTTTCGTCAGGGTGGATTCTCACTATCAAAAATATCTCGATAACAAAATCAAAAAAGACTTGCCTAGATATCCTACAAAAAAAGAAAGAGAATATTACGCTACCGAATATAAAGAAAAGAAAGAAAACGCCGAAGATAAAAAGCAATTAGATAGTCTTTTAAGGCGTAAAGAAAGAGAAAATAGAACCTTTGAAAAGAGCGTTAAAAACATTCTCAAACAAAGAGAAAAAGCTAGACAAGCTCTCGAAGAGCAAGAACAGACTATTATTAAGAAAGAAGAAGAAGGCCGCTTATCCGTTGCTAGAGAAGCGATTGTCACGGCTTCTTTAGAGCATAAAGAGGTAGAAAAGAAAGAGTTAGAAAAGAAAGAACTAGAAAAGAAAAAAGTTAAAAGTTCCGCTTCTAAAACTACCAAAAAAGAAAAGAAAGCCCCACTAAAAAGCATAGAGGGTAAACAACCAGAAGAAGTGCAAAGATTACCAAAGAAAACAATCAAAAAGCCGATTCCAATTGAGAAAAAGCCGATTGTTTCGACTCCAAAAGTCAAAAGCGCTTCTGAAGAAACGACTTTGATAGAACCAAAAACTGAAACAGAAAATGTTCCTATTGAAGCCCAAACTCCTCTAGAAGAAACTAAAATTATTGTTGAGGAAGTTAAAAAACCTAGAGCGAAACGCTCAACAAAGAAAAAAGAGACTATCGAACAACCTCTAGCGGTTGTATCGGAATCTTTATCAGTCGACAAACCTGAAAAAGCTGTTGAACCAGTCGGGAAAGAAGTTGCCACCGAAAAGAAAACCACTAAAAGAGTTAAAAAAGCTACGAAAACTCCTAAGGAAGAGAAAGAAGCAATTGAAGAAAAACCAACTGCGGAACAAACTCAAGCGGTCGGAGAAATTTCTGAACCAGTTAAAAAGGTTAGAAAGCCAAGAGCTAAACGAGTTTTAGAAAAAGTAGAACCTGTTTCTGAAATAATTCCTGAAGATAAACAATCCGTTGAGCCAGAGTCTAATGATCAATCTTCTTTAGAAAATCAACAAGCTGAGACAGCGGAAGCCGCCCCTATTGT
>DURD01000036.1 GCA_012837435.1 Erysipelotrichaceae bacterium | reverse complement strand
TCACTATGAAAGATGTCATCCGTCAAACAGAAAGAGAAAACGCTGAAAAATTAGCGAGAATTAGAGCAGAGAGACAAGCGCGTCAAGAAAATTATGAAAGAGCGCAAGCGGCCAGAGAAGCACGCGGCGGTAGTGACAAACCACGCCGACCAAGAATTAGTAGGGTTACTAAAACGGTCGAAAGTGAAAAAGCCAAAGCCGAAACTGCCGAAGCAACTGCCGAACCAGCGAAGGCTGTTCCTACAGAAACCGCCGAAGCAGAAACTGCTCCCGTGGAAAATACTCCAGCGACCGTCGCTCCCGCAGAAACTGCTCCCACAAGTGAAGGAGAAAATAAATAATGGCACAATCTTTAATTGAATTAATCAAACTTTTACGCGATAGAACCGGTGCAGGCTTAATGGATTGCAAATCCGCACTACTTAATAGTGATAGCGATTTAGACCGAGCTACAGATTGGTTGAGAGAAAAAGGATTAGCAAAAGCCGCTAAAAAAGCTGATCGCATTGCGGCAGAAGGCCTTGCTATCGCAGTAAATAAATGCGAAGAATGCGGTGGAGATACAGTTATTTTAGAGGTCAACTGTGAAACAGATTTTGTTGCCAAAGGCGAACCTTTTCGCGCTCTGGTAGATGATGTTGCAAAAGTGATTTTGTGCAAAAATCCTGCAAACATTGAAGAAGCAAAAAGTTTAACGACAGATTTATTTACTGATGCCACAGTCAAAATGGGTGAAAAATTTGATCTCCGCAGATTTGAAATTGTTAAAAAAGAAGAAGGTAAATTTGCCTTCAGTTACATCCATATGGGTGGAAAGATTGCTTCTATTGTTGTTTTAGATAAAAATAATCCCGAATTGGGGAAAGGGTTAGCGATGCACATCGCAGCGAACAATCCCTCGTATTTGAGCACTGCTAACATAGGTGCTGAGGCGCTTGAACACGAAACAAAAGTGCAATTAGAAGCGGCGAAAAACGATGAAAAACTTGCGGGTAAACCTGAAGAAATGCTCAGAAAGATTGTCGCTGGTAAAGTTAATAAATATTTTTCAGAAATGGTTCTTCTCGAACAACCTTACTTGATGGATACTGAATCCAACAAGAAAGTCGGTGTCGTTTTAGAAGAAAATAAAGTTAACGTTCTTAAGTATGTTCGCTACCAAGTTGGTGAAGGTATCGAAAAACGCAAAGATGATTTCGCTAGTGAAGTCATGAGTCAAATCAAGTAAAATTATTAAAGCAAAAGAAACACTTTGTGTTTCTTTTTTTAGGAGAAAAAGCATGACATTCAAAAGAGTTTTATTAAAATTATCTGGCGAAGCCCTCAAAGAAAATGGCGAGATGATTTTATCAGCTGAAGCTTTAAACCACATGGCGGAAACGATCAAAGCTATCGTCGAAAGCAACATAGAAGTGTGTGTGGTTATCGGTGCGGGCAATATCTGGCGTGGCAAAATCGCTAGTGATGTAGGGATGGAACGCGTCCAAGCGGACTTTATGGGTATGCTAGGTACGGTGATTAACGCCGTCGCTTTATCATCAAGATTAAATAAGTTAGGCGTCGATTCTATTGTGACGAGCGCTATCTCTCCGATTGAAGGTGTCACTGTTCCCTATCAAAAAGAACAGGCCGATGAAGCCATGAAGAAAGGCAAAGTGGTCTTCTTATCCGGTGGTACAGGAAAACCTTATTTTACGACAGATACCGCTGCCGCTTTACGAGCGGTCGAATTAAAGTGTGACGCAATATTGATGGGCAAAAATGGAGTCCCCGGTGTTTACGACAAAGATCCGCGAACTAACGAGGATGCAAAATTTTTCAAATTTATTACTTTTGAAGAAATGATAAAACTAAACCTTCAAATCATGGATATTTCTGCGATAGAATTAATTAAAGACAAAAATATTAAAGTATGTGTTTTTGAGATGAAGGCCGATAATTTTATTGCCGCTGCGAAAGGAGAGCACGTCGGAACAATTTGTCAGAAGGAGAATAATTAACATGGATGAACTCGTATTAGAAATGCAAGAAAAAATGAGCAAATCAATTGATTCTTTAAAGGAATCTTTGACTTCTTTAAGAACAGGTAGAGCCACTCCTAGTATGCTTAATGGTATCGAAGTTGACTACTATGGTAGTATGACACCAATTAACCAAATGTCTTCGGTATCTGTCCCAGAACCGAGGCAATTAATTATCAAACCTTATGATAAAAACGATATGAAAGCCATCTTAACCGCTCTTAATAAGAGCGATTTAGGCATTAATCCCATTAATGAAGGAACGCAAATCAGGCTTCTAATTCCTGCTTTAACAGAAGAAAGAAGAAGAGACATTGTTAAGCAAGCCAAAAGATATGGTGAAGAAACTAAAACCGCTATTCGCAATATTCGCCGCGATTATGTCAGTTTAGTAAAAGACGATGAACTCTATACTGAAGATTATCAAAAACGCATGATGGACGATGTGGAAAAAGTTACGAGCGATTTCGTTAAAGACATCGATTTAATCGTCGCAGACAAAGAAAAAGAATTGATGACTCTTTAAATTAACACTCGTAATTTAAAAAAATAGCGGTTATTTATTTGAATGCCGCTTTTTTTTATGTATACTAATGAAAAGTGAAAACAATGAAAAAGAGAAGACCTATTTTTCAACCAAATGAATTAAGTGATGCTACGGTAAGTAGTATGCGAACAAGAACTATTGTTGGGCTAACCACGATAGCAATCGTCCTTCCTTTTGTTATCTTCGGCGACTGGCCGTTTTTTATTTTGATTTCAATAGTGTTGTCGTTTGCTGTTATTGAAATTATTCATTGCGCCAAAACAAAGTACTCACATTTTTTATATGTTGTGGCTTTCGTGTTAGCTTTCTTGATTTTGCTATGGAATGTCTTCAATAATATCTTTGAAAACATTGATACTATTGATTTATCTTGGCGGATTTCTCAGTGCTACAACGATATCTACATCAGCTCAACTATTTGTCTAGTGGGGTTTTGTTTATTGACACTGACAGTTTTAGTTGATAAGAATTTTACAATTATCGATGCTTGCTTTATTTTTGCTTCGATTTTTATCATTGTTTTAGGTTTAGAATGTATGCTTTACTTGCGTTATTTGCCAGTTAATATGAGCCATATGGCTATTAAAGAAGCTGGTCTACAAATGCCACCTTATATTAACGCCTATGATAATTTCGAATCATCCTTACTAGTTCTTTATGTAGCTCTCGGAGCGTGCTTAAATGATGCCTTTGCCTATTTCGTTGGTGTTTTCTTCGGAAAACATAAAATGAACGAAAGAATTTCTCCTAAAAAAACGTGGGAAGGTTTTATCGGCGGTATTGTTATTGCTTCTGTTTTGTGCACCGTCTTTGCTTTGGTCTTTGCTGCAGTTGACGACGGTAAACACGCTCTTGTTAAAGGATTTTTAGATTTAGAACATTGGTATCACATCGTGGTTCTTTCGACGATGATTCCTCTAGTTTCTACTCTAGGCGATTTGTTCTTTTCTTCAGTTAAACGCCACTATGAAATTAAAGATTTCAGCAATTTGATACCTAGTCATGGTGGAATTTTAGATCGCCTCGATTCGATATTGTTCGCTATGATGTTTGCGGCCATATACACGCATATTTTCGTCGGTGGTTTTAATGGAGGTAATCTTTTACCATGATGACCGTTTGCCTCTTAGGGGCATCGGGTTCAATCGGCTTTCAAACAATTGATGTCATGCTTAAAAACCCTTTAGATTTTCAATTGTTAGGTTTTTCTGTTGGCCAAAGAACTCGCAAAATCTCTCGTATTATAAAACTTTTTCCTTCGGTTAAAGCCATTTCAATCAAAAATAAAGAACGATTATCTTATTATCAAAAACGCTACCCAGAAATAACCTTCTTTAGCGGAGATGAAGGTTTGATTAATGTCGTAAGAGAAAGCGGAGCAAAAATGGTGGTTAACGCTCTAGTTGGCTTTGTGGGTTTAAGGCCGACTATCTATGCGTTAGAAAACGATAAAATAGTTTGCTTATCTAATAAAGAATCATTAGTGGTGGGCGGTGAAATTATCGTTAATCTATTAAAAAAAGGAAAAGGAAAGCTCTATCCTATCGATAGCGAACATGTGGCGATTGCTAAATGTCTGACGATTGATAGTCGAAATGTCGATCAAATTCTTATTACCGCTTCGGGAGGTGCTTTTAGAAATTTATCAAGAGAACAGTTAAAAGACGTCACTCCCGAACAAGCTCTTCTTCATCCCAACTGGAAGATGGGTAAAAAAATTACCATCGATAGCGCCACCATGGTCAATAAAGCTTTTGAAATTATCGAGGCCCATTATTTATTCGGCTTTAAAGGCGATAAAATTTCTCCAATTATTAATTTAGACTCGCACGTGCACTCGCTGGTACGTTATAATGATGGCAGCCTCCGGATGGAGGTGGGTAAGCCGGATATGCGCAAGCCCATTAAATATGCCCTATATCAAGGTTTAATACCTTTTCAAACTGTGGTAGTTAGCGATATTAGTCAAATAAAAAAATACCCCCTCTCCCCTTTTGATAAAAATCGTTTCCCAATTATCGATGCGGCTTACCGAGTCATCGAAGAAAAAGGGACGTTGGGGGCAGTATTTAATGCCTCAAACGAAGAAGCTGTTTATGCTTTTTTAAACCGAGAAATACCTTTTTTGAAAATCGAAGAAATCGTTAATCGCTGTCTAGACGAACATCAAAATGTTAAAAAACCAACTTACGAAATTTTAGAAGAAGTAGACTTATCTACTAGATTAAAAGTTCGACAAATAATCAAAGAGGAGTCCTATTAATTATGCCTGTACTATCGACAATAATATACATATTGCTTTTCTTGTTTTTTATATCGCTACTAATTATTTTTCATGAATTAGGACATCTCGCCGCTGCTAAGGCTTTTAATGTTTATTGTTTAGAGTTTTCAGTGGGTATGGGACCACTCATCTTTAAAAGAAAAAGAAAAGGTGGAGAAACGCAGTTTTCTTTAAGAGCCATCCCCTTTGGGGGCTATGTGGCGATGTATGGGGAAGGTGTGGAACTGCCTGAAGGGGTAAAAATCGATAAATCACGCTCATTAAATGGCGTTAAATGGTGGAAAAGAGCTATTATTTTGCTCGCCGGCATTTTGATGAATTCCTTATTAGCGTTGGTTTTCTTTGCGGTTAGCAATACTTTTCCTCAACAAATCTTATATCGCAATCAATTAAACATCGCCGCTTCTTCTATTGCTAGCGACGCCGGCATTGAAGATGGGACAATTTTCAAAATATACCAAGAATTCAATTACGATGATCCTGTGTCTGAAAGTAAAAAAACTTTTTATTTAATCGATAAAGAAACGACGATTAACGATGATGATTCTATCAAATATGCGACTTGTTTGAATTATGAATCGCTCGATAGTTTTTCTAAACGCGATTTAGCCGATTATATTTTTATTTACGAACAAGTTGATAATAATCCAGATTTTGCTAAAAAAGTCGATATGTCGCTAATTACTACCGCAAAAATCAATTTTACTTCGATGGTTAAAGACGTGGAAAGTGGCGAAATGGTCGCCGACCAAATTTATCCTATAGTCATTAGTAAAGAAGGTGATAAATTCGCTTCGTTTGGAGCATCTCTTTATTTAGAAACTTGGACTAATGATTTTAAAGGTGTGGTGACGCAGACATTTACTGATTTTGGAAATAGCTCGGTGTTGTTATTTAAAGCCATTGGCGATTTATTTACCAAACCCAGTTCGTGGAATAATATGGGAGGTATCATCGCTGTGGGATTCGAAACAACCGCTGTTTTGCAAAATTTTGGCATCGGTAAATTTTTGTTTTATTGGGGTTTTATCTCCGTTAACTTAGCAATTTTTAATTTACTACCCTTTCCGGGATTAGATGGCTGGCATCTTTTGGTTTTGATTATCGAAGGCATTACTCGCCGTAAGGTTCCTGAAAAAGTTAAAAATATTGTCTCTTTCGTCGGTTTAGCGGCTCTGCTGGTGCTGATGGGAGTAATTGTCATCAAAGATTTGCTCAAATATGTATTCTTTTTAGTGCTATGACAGAAAAAATGGTTTCTTTTCTTAAACATATATTCATCGAGAACATCGATGATTTTGATATCGATTTTGAAATGGTAAGTAGAGACCGTTTCAAACGCGATCAAATCAATATGGTAATCGTCAAGAAAACCCCGTGGAAATACCATTTATTAAGACAATTTCAAGATGGACTCAACACCATTGAGTATCCCTATTTGCTAAGGTTTTCGTATATTGTGAGACCAACCATGGACGATTTAGTAAAATTGTTGGATGATTGGTACCAAACTCTATATCACATTCCTCATAATTTTGAATTAGATGCGACGAACGAAAGCTTCTTGAAGGTTATTTATGAAAATGAAGCAGAAAAAGCTCAATATGGACAAATTATTAAAGATTTTAAAGATTTTCTAGACTTTTTAAACTACGAGTTTTCCATCGTGGAAGAAGTTAAACCCGAAGAAAAAGAAGTCAAAATTTCCGAAAGCGAAATGCGTAAAATTGTCAAAAAAGCAGAAAAAGAAGCCGAACAATTGATTGAAGAAGAAAGTTTGCTAACTAGACAAGTTATCGAACGGAGCGATGTGGAACAACTAATCGAAACTGAAAAATTGCAGCTCAATGAAAGCACGGAAGAAGCTATGCTGAAATTAGCAAAACAAAACGCTAAAGAAATGGCCCGAGACCGCGAGCGTGCTAGGCTGAATAAAAGAGGTAACTACGAACCTGTCGAATCAATTGATGACATTAACAAAAATAGTGGTAATGTCGACTTTTCTGCAAAAGTTTTTTCGGTAGAAGTCAACGAGTACGGAGATCGAAAAAGAATCAATCTCGGTTTGTTCGATGACGCCGGTGGAGCGGTTTACGCTAATGCGTATCAAAACACTTCAATCAACGATGAACTAGTGACAGAAATGAAGAAGTGGGGTACTAATG
>DURD01000035.1 GCA_012837435.1 Erysipelotrichaceae bacterium | reverse complement strand
TGCTCTAAAACACATTAAATCGCTAACTTTTCTCATAGTTAATTCAGTTTTTTTCATGAATAACGGAAATTAGTCTAAGAAAAAACCGATTTCGAGTGAAACCGGAATTTAGTTTAAGAATTTACATTTAGATGCTGCATCTAGATGAAAAAGTTGGCACGTTACTACGTATAATGTATGTCTCAATCTGCAATGGGGGCAAGAGATATAACCTTGTATTTTTTTAATGCTTCTCGTCCTTTTAGCGATGTTAACTCTATGTAGAAGAGAGCTCCTGATACAGTTCCTTGATTTAGTTCGACTAATTTTCCTAATGCTTTGGCCGAACCGCCAGTCGCTAACAAATCATCGACAATTAGTACTTCGTCACCAGGTTTAATCGAACCCTCTGATATCTCTAGCGATTCAATGCCATATTCTAGTTCATACGAGACTATTGTGCCTGGCAGAGGTAATTTTCCAGGTTTTCTTGCTAAAATAACACCAACTTTGAAAATGAGGCCCAACGGAACACCGAACAAAAAACCCCGAGCTTCTGGACAAATTATTTTGTTAAAGCTAATGTTGTTTTCTTTTATTTCGTCAACCATGACATCGATAACTTTTTGACAATAGTCAATATTTTCAAAAACAGGAACGATGTCTTTAAACAAAATGCCTTCTTTTGGAAAATCAGGTACGCTTCTTACATATTTATCGAAATTTAAAACTACTTCTTGCTTCTTATCCATTTGTCAAAACCTCACGCACATACTACAAAGACCAAAAATTATTTTATAACAATATTCGCTTTTTAACAATGCAAGTTTAGGGAATTAACAGGACCTTTGTGTGAGCACATCCGAGAGTTGTAAGATTAGCTTTGAAGAGCTTTTTAGAAAATGTTAAAAAAGTCTTTGAATTATTTATTCATTATGGTAAAGTTCTAGGTAAAGAAATTATGATGAGAAGAGCGGTTAGAAAATTAAGAATCCCTGTTGAATTAGAGGGCACAATCCCTCTTAATAACCTTTCTATCCTCATTATCGTTTGTTAAAGACCCCTAATTATCGGGTCTTTTTTTTGCGCGAAAGGAGAAAATTATGTCGGCAAACAAACTAATCTATGATGTTGAAGACAAGCCAAGTTTTGGGAAACTTTTGGTCTTTGCTTTCCAACAAGTATTAGCCGTTCTCGCGGCTACAATTGCAGTGCCAGCCATTATTGGTCTGCCAGTACAAATTCCTTCAGCCATCTTGGGCGCGGGCTTGGGTACACTCACATATCTACTTTTTACTAAATTTAAATCGCCTGTTGTCCTTTCCAGTTCATTTGCCTTTCTAGGCTCTCTAGCTAACGCTCTAGCGTTCGGATATATGGGCATTTTGCTCGGTGGTTTATTCGCTGGGTTGGTTTATGTCATAATCGCTATTGTTGTCCGTTTTGCAGGTACAGCATGGGTAGATAAATTAATGCCGCCAGTTATCATCGGACCGACCGTAGCATTAATTGGTCTTTCTTTAGCAGGTGCCGCTATGGGGGACATTGTCAAAGCTAATTGTGACCCAGTCAACGGCAACTATAATTTAGTCGGTTTACTCTGTGGTTTAGTGACGTTTATAACTGTAGTTATTTGCTCTGTCCAAAACAAATATAAAGGCGCAAGACTAGTACCATTTATTCTCGGTATTGGTATGGGCTATGTTGTTGCTGCTTTATTTAGTATTATTGGTTATGCCGCTGATGTTGATTATTTAAAAATTATCGATTGGGGACCAATAGTTAAAAATTTTGAAAATCTTTCCATTGAGTCGTTTGTTACCTATCCACGCTTTGCTTTAATCGAAGGTATTAAAGAGCTAGCTAATGGTAATGTTGGTGCTGATGTTTTGGCTGCTAATCCAGCTGCTACAGTCATTACTCCAGTTGGCGTAGCAGAAGTAGCTTTAGCGTTTGTTCCCGTCGCCTTCGTCGTTTTTGCCGAACATCTCGCTGATCATAAAAACTTAGGCACAATCATTGGTCGCGATCTATTAAAAGAGCCAGGCTTAACAAGAACATTGTTAGGTGACGGCGTTGGTTCTATGGTCGGCACAGTGTTTGGTGTTTGCCCTAATACAACATACGGCGAATCCGTCGGTTGTGTTGCTATTACTAGAAATGCTTCCGTGAGAACCATCTTCGTAGCATCATTAATGCTCATTGCCCTTTCGTTCTTAGCTCCGCTTACTGCAGTTTTAAGAACAATCCCGAGCTGTGTTATGGGTGGTGTCTGTTTGACTCTTTATGGCTTCATCGCTGTCTCTGGTTTCAAGATGTTCCAAAAAGTTGATTTAAGCAATAACAAAAACTTATTCACCATTTCTGCCATACTTATTTCTGGTATCGGTGGATTATCAATCCAAATTCCATATGCCATTAACAATGAAACTGGTGCAGTTACTGCAACAATTCAAATTACTTCTATCGCTGCAGCCCTAATTTTAGGTATAATTACTCTAGCGGTCTGTAATGCTATTGAGAAGCGTAACAGTCCTGAAGAAGTAGAGAAAGATGCTGCTTTAGAAAAGAAAGTCGAGGAGTAGTAGCAATGGCTATTAAAAATCATCCAAATGTTACGATTTTAGACCATCCACTTCTCAAGCATAAAATTACAAAGTTAAGAGATAAGACGACAAAAACTAATGAATTTAAATCGTTAGTAAGGGAAGTATCCATATTGGAAGGGTACGAAGCCTTAAAACACCTCAAAACTACTCTGGAGGAAATTGAAACTCCGCTAGAGAAGAGCATGGAACCGGTTGTCGATCGTAAATCGCTATGCTTTGTGCCCATCCTACGTGCTGGATTAGGCATGGTGGAAGGAATGCTTGAGCTAGTTCCTGGCTGTACATGTGGCCATATCGGTCTCTATCGTGATGAGGTTACTAAAGAACCAGTAGAGTACTATTGCAAACTTCCCAGCGATATTTCAGAAAAAAACGTGTACTTACTTGACCCTATGCTAGCTACAGGCGGCTCCGCGATTGATGCGGTTAGAATATTGAAAGAGCATGGAGCCAAGAGAATTACGTTTATTTCCATCATCGCTGCTCCAGAAGGCGTTGAAGCTTTCTGCAAAGCCTATCCAGATATTCCTCTGGTCATAGGGGCACTAGATCGTTGTTTAGACGAACGAGCCTACATCTGCCCAGGCTTAGGCGACTGTGGTGACAGAATTTTTGGTACGACAAAGGGTACGACTAGCTAATTACAATTCTTCTTCAAAACAATTACATTCCTTTCAGTTGAAAGAGGGAAAAAGTATGATAAACAAAGAACAATTACTATTATTTTCTTTAACATCTTGCGAAGAGTTGACGAACAAGGTGTGTGAAGAACTCGGTGTAAAAAGAGCGCCGGCCATCGTGAAAAGATTTGCGGACAACGAAATCTTTGCTCGTCCAAATGTCGATGTAAAAGATAAAGATTGCATCGTTATCCAATCAACATGCAATCCAGTTAATGACAGACTGATGGAACTGTTAATCTTCATCGACGCGCTTAAAAGGAGCGAAGCTAAATCTATTGCCGCGATAATTCCTTATTTCGGTTATGTTAGGCAAGACCGCATCATTGATTTTGGCGATCCGATTACCGCAAAGCTCGTTGCCGGTTGTCTAAAAGAGGCAGGATGCGACCACGTTATTTCTGTCGATTATCACAGCAATAACATGGCCTCGTATTTTGAAGGAATGAAAGCCACTGATTTGCATTCGACGAAAGTATTTGCTGAGTACTACTTTAAACGCTTGAAAAAATTAAAAATACCTTTGAACGATATCGTTGTCGTTTCTCCAGATAAAGGCGGGCTCGAAAGAGCAGAACGTCTTTCTGAAGCGCTTGGAAATCTTCCTCTTGCGGTGATGAATAAGTTTCGTCCAGAACCGAACAAAGCGATGATTACTAAACTCAAAGGTGAATCGGTAGCAGATAAATATTGTCTCTTGATAGATGATATTGTCGATACTGGTGGCACCATTATGGCGGCGTCAAGAGAACTTCTTGAAAACGACGCTAAAGGCATCTTGATTTGTGCTTGTCACGGAATTTTTTCCAAGAATGCACTCGCGAAGTTATACAGATGCGGAATTTTAGATATTGCTATCAGCGATTCAATCCCCCAGGAAGAAGATGTGGTTTCAATTGTCTCTTTGGCCCCTCTAATTGCTGAATACATTAGAGATAATTATTGACAAATAACAGCCCTGAATCATTTGGTTTGGGGCTTTTTATAAACAAAAAGCTTTTAATTATTTTGAATAATCGTTTTTAAAATCTACTATAAAGTTGCTTATTTAAAAAAACTGAAAAAATCATTAACAAGTCAGTGCTTATGACTTATACTTTAATAGTGTTTTTCTTTTAAAAAAAGGAAAAGGAGACTCTATGAAATACGATATTGTAATTGTTGGGGCGGGACCAAGTGGATATTTTTGTGCGTATGAATTAGTCAAAAAAGATCCTTCATTAAAAGTCCTTCTCATCGATAAAGGCCTCTCCATTGAAAAAAGGCGCTGTCCAATCCTGGAGCGCAAACTGACCAAGTGTCCAAACAATTCAAAAGGTTATCAAGAATGCTATCCAGCATGCGCGATTACTAACGGCTTTGGTGGGGCAGGTGCTTATTCGGACGGCAAATTTAATATCACTACCGAATTTGGCGGTTGGTTGACCAATTATATGGATGAAGAACAACTGTTGGAACTCATTCATTACATCGATGAGATAAATTTAAGTTACGGCGCTTCTAGAGCAATTACTGATCCGTTCACTCCTAAAGTACGTGAAATTGAAAAGAAAGCCATGTCGGTAGGCTTAAAGCTTTTACATAGTAGAGTTAGACATTTTGGTACAGAAGAAAATTTGAAAATTTTGACCAAAATATATTTAGATTTAAAAGAAAAAATTGATTGTATGTTTTCAACAGTCGTCAGAGACATTGTCGTAAAGAACGGACGAGTTACAGGCGTTATTACCGATAAAGACCAACAAATTGATGCGGATTATGTCTTGTTGTCAGTTGGAAGAGAAGGTAGCCAATGGCTGACTAATTTGTTTGAAAAGTACAATGTTGAAATGACTCAAAATCAAGTAGATATCGGTGTGCGTGTGGAATGCCCTAATTTGATTATGGAAGAAATAAATGTCAATCTATACGAAGGCAAGTTTTTATTTAAAACGTCTACAGGCAGCACAGTAAGAACGTTCTGTTCTAATCCAGGCGGACACGTCGTTGTGGAAAATTATCAAGGGGTAGTTAACGTCAACGGTCACTCTTACAAAGACCTGTCTTTGTCTAGTGAAAATACTAATTTTGCCTTATTGGTGACTCATCATTTTGAAGAGCCATTTAAAAAGCCTAACGAATATGCTTTAAAAGTGTCATCCATCGCCAATCAATTAGCTTGTGGCACAGTTCTCGTCCAAAGATTTGGTGATTTATTGCAAGGTAGAAGAAGTACAGTAAAACGCATCCAAGAAGGATTTGTTGTGCCAACCTTAAAAGAAGCAGTTCCTGGTGATTTAGCCTTGTGTCTCCCACAAAAGACTCTACAATCCATTATTGAAATGATTAAAGTTCTCGATCATATTACGCCAGGCATTGCTACTGAACATACACTTTTATATGGGGTAGAAGCTAAATATTATAGTGCCCATCCTGAAATTGATAATAAATTAGAAGTCAAGAAAATAAAAAATCTCTATGTTGGTGGAGATGGCGCGGGTTTGACGCGCGGCCTAGCGCAAGCTGGCGCGAGCGGAATCTACGTTGCTAGAAACATTCTTTCTAAAATTAAGAAAGGTGGTAAATAAGAGGAGTTATTAATTATGAGATGTGTCGGTGTTACAGCACGCGGTATACGACTTCCTGTACTAAAAAAAGGAGATGATGTCGCAAAAAATGTTGTCGATTCTCTTTTAAAAGCCGCGGAAAACGAACCCTTCTCATTTCATGATCGCGACGTAGTGGCTATTACCGAATCCATTTTGGCGCGTTGCCAGGGCAACTACGCTACCGTAGACGATATCGCTAACGATGTAAGAAAAAAGACAGGCGGAAACGAAATAGCGGTCATTTTTCCAATCTTATCTCGCAATAGATTTGCAATTCTTTTAAAAGGGATTGCTAAAGGTGTCAAAAAGATTTATTTAATGCTTTCTTATCCGAGAGACGAAGTAGGTAACGCTTTAATTAAAGACGATGAAATTTACGAAAAAGGCATCAATCCCTATAGCGATGTTCTTTCGTTAGAAAAATATAGACAATTATTCGGCTATAAAGTTCACGAATTCACCGGTGTAGATTATGTCGATTATTATATAAAAATTGTTAAAGAAGTTGGGGTCGATATCGAAGTTATTTTTGCTAATAAAGCCGAGGCAATTTTATCCTATACAGATAAAGTAATAACTTGTGATGTTCACACTAGATTTGCTAGCAAACGCCTACTAGAAGATAAGGGTGCTAAACTAGTATTAACCCTCGACGATTTATTAAATGAATCAGTGAATGGTTCAGGCTATAATCCAGAATACGGTTTACTAGGTTCTAACAAAGCTACAGAAAATAGCGTTAAATTATTTCCAAGAGAAGGCCAACCGCTGGTTGAAAAAATTCAGAAAATGTTATTAGATAAGACTGGTAAGCATTTTGAAGTCATGGTGTATGGCGATGGGGCGTTTAAGGATCCACAAGGAAAGATTTGGGAATTAGCAGATCCAGTTGTTTCTCCTTTTTATACTGCTGGATTAGTGGGCACACCGAACGAATTAAAACTCAAGTATTTAGCGGACAACGCGTATCATGGGTTAGAAGGCGACAAATTAGCCACCGCTATTAGAGATGACATCAAAGCTAAAGAAAAAGATTTAATGGGAAAAATGACTAGCGTGGGAACCACTCCCAGACAAATTACTGATTTACTGGGTTCGCTCAGTGATTTGGTAAGTGGGTCTGGGGATAAAGGAACACCAGTGGTTTTAATACAAGGATATTTTGATAACTATGCCTCAGAATAAAAATAGATACAAAATTGCTTTCGATAATAAAAAATACTTGAAAATCCAAAGTCAGGAAATTTTGAAGCGCATTCATTCTTTCGGAGGAAAACTATATCTTGAATTCGGCGGTAAATTGTTTGATGACTATCACGCTTCTAGAGTATTGCCGGGTTTTGAACCAGATTCAAAATTACAAGTGTTATTAACCTTAAAAGATCAAGTCGAAATTGTGATGGCGGTCAACGCTAATGACATTAAGTCTAATAAAGTACGCAACGATTTAGGCATCACATACCAATCTGAAGTGGAAAGATTAATCGATGCTTACCAAGCAGCCGGACTATATGTTTCCAGTGTGATCTTTTGTTTTTATGAAGACGGACCCACTATTAAATCTTTCAACGCTAAATTGCGTAAAAACGGAATTAAAGTTTATAAACATTATCATATTAATGGCTATCCACATAATCTCGTTTCAATTTTCGGTAGCGATGGTTTTGAAAAGAACGACTACGTTGAAACAACTAAATCGTTAATAGTGGTAACTGCTCCAGGACCAGGCAGTGGTAAAATGGCGGTCTGTCTGTCACAACTATATCACGATATGAATCACGGAATTAAATCAGGTTATGCCAAATATGAAACCTTCCCTGTGTGGAATCTTCCGCTGAACCATCCCATTAACCTAGCTTACGAAGCGGCAACAGTCGATTTAGCGGACGTAAAAATGATTGACCCTTACCATTTGGAAGCCTATGGTATCTCGGCGACAAATTATAATCGTGACATCGAAACCTTCCCTCTTTTAAAAACAATATTTGAAAAGATATATGGTGTTTCTCCGTATAAATCGCCCACCGATATGGGGGTTAACATGGTCGGGTTTGCAATTATAAATGATGAATTAGCGTGCAAGGCAAGCAAAGATGAAATTATTCGTCGTTATTATCAAGCAAGAAAAAATGCTTTCTTGGGAAAATTTGATGACGAAACCATTGTAAAAGAAGAATCCATAATGACCGCTTTAAATTTAACTACTGATGATCGTCCTGTGGTCAAAGCTTGTTTAGAAAAAGCTAAAAAATGCAAAGAGAGAGTAGTGGCCCTTCAATTACCAAATGGTAAAATTGTGACGGGCAAACGCTCTTTGCTGCTGAGCGCCGCGGCCGCTGTACTTTTAAATGCTTTAAAAACATTAGGAAAAATAGATGACAATCTTCATCTAATTTCTCCGCACGTTGTCGCTCCTATTTCGGCTTTAAAAACTGGACCTTTAAAAAAAGAGAACCCGCGTATTCGTACAGAAGAAGTTCTGATTGCTTTAGCCTTCCAAGCTAGTAGTAATTCGCTGTCAGAACTCGCATTGCAGCAACTACCAAAATTAAAAGGTTCTGAGGCGCATTGTTCTTGTATTCTCGCTGAAGCTGACTTGAGAACTTTAAATGCATTGGGTGTCAACGTTACTGAAGAACCAGTGGGATTTGCCCATAGGCTATATTTTAAATAATAAAATTATTTATTTTCGTTATTTTCGCCACTACTAGTGGCGTTTTCTTTTGTAAACTTTTTATCGAAATAGCGATATACAAAGAAAAATACAACGCCACCAACAATCATCACTAAAGACCAAAATTGGGAAGGAGATAAACCAGGAACAAAACCACCTCGGTCGTCTGCTCTTAAATATTCAATTAAAAAACGCCAAACGCCATATCCTATTAGATAAACAGTAAAATTGTATTTAAATTTATAGACAAAATATAAGACAATCATCACCGCTGAAAGGATGAAAAGAAAGATAGCTTCAAATAGTTGGGTGGGAATAACTTTTGTTGTAGTGGTGGCAAATTTTATTCCATACCAAGCATTGGTTTCTAATCCGTAACAACAACCGGCGAAAAAACATCCGATTCGTCCGAAAGCATGGGCGATAGTGATTGAAGGAGGGATAAATCTAAGAGCGTAGAACAAGCCTTTATTCATGTCGGCTTTAAAAAAGTTTTTCTCCTTCAGTCGAGGGTTGATTACGTAAACAAACAATAAATAAAGACCAATGTAACCGACAACACCACCAATTAGCCCTCCTAAAAAAGTCATCCTTCCAGTAAGGACAAAACCCGCGCTTGGATCAGCTAAAAAATCATAAAAACTTTGGAACAATACTGCGGAGAATAAACCGAATAGAATCGCCACTATTCCCACTAAAATAATCGTGTCTGAAGCGGAAGAAGAATACCCGCTTTTTTTAAGAGCAAAAACAGTGTAAATAATACAAGCGATTAAACCTACAATAAAACAAATGGTGTATAGATCAATTTCAAGGCCGAACAAATTGAATAGTGGTTCAGGATACATAATCTTTCTCCTTCTCTAATTTTATTAAAGCCATGATAATATGGCCGGCGCATAAGACCCCACAAACTATAGTTAAAATCCAAAACACGAGATCCCATGGATTGCCTATGGCTATAAACGATGTTAATAAACCACCGAAGTTAAACAAGGCATGAATTAAAACGCACATCCAAATATTGCGTGTTTTGAAAAGAACTACTGTTAGCATCGCTCCGATTAAGAACGAATAAACGATTTGTAACAAAACACTAACTATATCTGCGCCAACAAGCAAATTAGTCAAATGGGCTAATGAGAAAAATAGTGAAGCCACGACAGTAGTAAGTAAGTAAGGATACTTTTTAAACTTAAAAAAGTTATAAAGCAGAGTTATGACAAAACCTCTAAATATGAATTCCTCTAGTAACGCTATTAAGATGACATAAATGATGTAGAGAGGCATTAAATCCATTCTGTTAATTACTAACGTTCCACTTATTAAAGCGGAAAAAGGAAAATTAACAACGGCTACTAAAAAGCAGGGCAGACACCACAGCATATCGCGAAAAAAAGTTTTTTTAACGTGTAGATAATAGATGCCACCGTTAATGTATAGTAACCAGACAAATAAAACGCTCAAAGACAAGCGAGAAATAACACTTCCTAACAAAACATTCGCCACTCCATCTGGCAACAATTTAGCGGGTCTTAATTCAAAAAAGAACAAACAAAAAGCTGCAAAAACAAACAGCGCGGTGGTAATAATATGACGAGAATATTTAGCCATGTTTATATTATAGGTGTCATTAAACAAAAAGTGCAATTATGTGCTGATTGTTTTTATTTCGGTACAACACTAGGAATTGAATGGCTAACGAACGCACTTATTTTTAAAATTGTTTCCTTTTTATTTTACTATTGGACAAGTATAATAACTTCGGAAAAGAGGAAAAAGTAATGCATAAATTAGTATTAATTAGACACGGCGAATCTGAATGGAACAAATTAAATCTTTTTACTGGCTGGACAGATGTGGGTCTTACCGAAAAAGGTGTTAAGGAAGCGATGCGTGCTGGTAAAACACTAAAAGAAAAAGGTTATGATTTTGATATTGTCCATACTTCACTTTTAAAAAGAGCTATTCATACGATGAACTATGTTCTTTTTGAATTAGATAGAGAATGGTTACCAGTTTATAAAACATGGAGACTAAACGAACGTCACTACGGGGCTCTCCAAGGTTTAAATAAATCAGAAACTGCCGCTAAATATGGCGAAGAACAGGTTAAAATCTGGCGTCGTTCGTATGATTGCCCCCCTCCAGCCCTCGATGTAAACGATCCAAGAAACCCTGCTTTACAAGAACAATTTAGAGACGTCGACCCTAAAGATTTACCTTTAAACGAATCGTTAGAATTAACGGTTAAAAGAGTAATTCCTTATTTAGAAGAAGTTATCAAACCACAGATGGAAGCCGGTAAAAGAGTGCTAATTGTGGCGCATGGTAATTCCATACGGGCCTTAGTAAAATATTTCGATAATATGTCAAATTCTGATATTGTCGAAGTAAATATTCCTACTGGTGTCCCTCTTGTTTATGAGTTTGACGATAATATGAACGCTGTTAAGAGTTATTACTTGATGGACGAAGAAGAACTCAAAAAGCAAATGGAAGCGGTCGCTAATCAAGGAAAAGCTAAATAACGAATTAAAATAGCGAACGGTTCAAAAACACCACGACTCATGTCGTGGTTTTTAAATAAATCTTTTAAATTGAGATATAACTATTATAATCATTAATGAAAAAAAGAAGGGCTGAAAAATGAATAAGAAATATGCAGTATTAGTAGTCGATATGCTCAACGACTTTGTAACAGGCGCATTAGGGTGCGATAGGGCAAAAGCCATCGTTCAACCGACAAAAGAGTTATTAGAAGGCGCAAGAAAAAACAATGTTCCAGTCATTTTTTGCAATGACTCTCATTTAAAAGATGTCGACCACGAACTAAAACATTGGGGCAATCACGCTATTAGGGGAACTAAGGGCGCGGAAGTTATCCCTGAATTACCTGTTCTTGAACAAGATTATGTTGTCTTAAAGAGACGTTATTCTTCTTTCTTTCAGACAGATTTAGACATCTTGCTCAAAGAACTCGGCGTTACAACCGTGGTTATCGCTGGATTACACACCCATATGTGCTGTCGTCACACCGCCGCGGATGCCTATCAAAATGGATATGAGGTATTATTTGCTAGCGAAGCGACGAACGCTTTCACTCAAGAAGATTATCTACAGGGTTTAAAATACGCTAAAGAAGTGTACGGGGCTGATAGCTATAACAACAAAGAATTATTAAAACTTTTTCAAAAATAAAAGCAGATTTACATAACTAATGAAAAGTTTAGTAAAACTTTAATTTCATCATTTAAAAGGAAAAAGAGGCATTTTAAGCTCTCTTTTTTACGTTTGTATCAGCTTACTTGATACTGCAAAATAATAAAATGTTAAAAAAGTGTTAAGTGACAAAGTGAAAGCAACAAAAAACAATTTCCATCCCTACGTGACTTGTTTTTTAAAAAAATTGTTGCATTCAGTTTGACCAAATTTGCATTTTTATTAATTATTGTTTATATTGTTTT
>DURD01000034.1 GCA_012837435.1 Erysipelotrichaceae bacterium | reverse complement strand
TGGAAAAAGAAATAAATCGCATTTTAATCAAATATGTTTACACTTAGAAACATTATTTGTAAAATAACTTGGTTGTGAGGTAAGTGTTATGAAAGAAAGAACTAAAGAGATATTAAGAGATGGATTTGGCTGTTTAATTAATAATGCCGCGGCCATTAGAGGGGCAAAAAACGGTCCGTTATGGCTGACTATAGTGATGTTCGTTTTATCAGTTTTCTTACCAGTAGTTCCCATTTTTACCGCTCAAGCGAACACTAATGGATCTTATTTTCTCAATACTTACTCTTACGGTTTAGAAAGATATATTACTTCGATTGGCTTAGATCTTAAAAATAATCGCCAAGCGGAATTTAATATCAGCGAAGATCATCTTTTATCGGTTACAGAAAATGGCGTGGCAGTTAATTTTGATGAATACGGAACATTAAAAGAATATGCGTCTTATGTTAACACGGTGACTAATCAATATGATTTTCTCGTCTATTTAGCTAAGGCTCCTACTCTTTCTGATAAAAGGCTGATCAATAGCAATATTTCCACTGTTTATTATGGTCTTGGTTCTACCGATGTCAGCGCGGACACAGAAAATATTTATCGTCCGAGCTACATGATTTTGTATGAAAATGGTATTTATGTAGCGATTTACGAAAACAATGGTACTAAGGGCGTGGTCTCTTCTTACGTCGGTGATTTCAAAACCACGAAAGCTTCTTCTACTTTTTTAACCGACATGATGACTGTCAAAGATAAAGAAAGCCATAACGTGGCTGCCGATATTTTAGACGACGATTATACTGCCGGCGTTTTGAAAAACTTTAAAAGGATACTAGATGTTTCATACGAAACTGAAAAAGTGCATGGGATGTGGATTTCTTCTGGAATTTATTGTGCGGTCTTTTTTGGTCTCGGCCTCGTGATGGGCTTCTTGATGTGGCTCTTAACCCGCGGAAAGAATAATCCAAACAATTACTTCAGTTTATGGTTGTGCCTTAAAATTGCCGCGAGACTAGCTCTTGCTCCCGCTTTAATCACACTAGTGGTCGGTTTCTTCTTAGCGAATCAAACCCCTATTATCTTCATCATGACTTTTGGTATTAGAGTGATGTGGATTTCGATGAAAGAACTGCGACCAATCCAAAATTAATCGCCGTAATCACTCCCCCGTGATTTATCTTCGACAAAAATACATAAAGGGTTAGTCACATCAGTGATTTCTAAATATAAATAATTGTCGACACTAGTTAATGGGCGTTCAAAATTACCGGTGAAGACAATTTTTTTATTTTTCTTAACTAATCGTTCCATCTCTTTGAGGATGCGATGAAATTCTTTGGGGTGATGATATTTAAAACCTTTGAGTTGAGTATAGAAAACTGGTTCGATATAAAAAGACTCTCCGCTTTCATAAAAATACAGCGTGGAATAAGGATTATTTTTATCCTCTTTTTTGATTAAATGCGCAAATTCTTCGTGTTCAATCACTTATGATAAACCTCATTTCTATTAATTTTGAAAGCTCGATAGATTTGCTCTAATAATATCAATCTACTCAACTGATGGGGAAAAGTCATGTTGGATAGAGCGATACGATCATTACATCTTTGTTTAATTTCATCGCTTAGGCCATACGAACCACCGATGACAAAGGATATATTCGCTCCCCCTAAGACAAGTTTATCTTGTAGATAAGAAGCAAATTCTAAACTCGTCGGTTGTTTTTTTACTAAATCTAAGCCGATTAAATATTCATTACTTTTTAATGATTTGATAATTTTTTGACCTTCTTTATTTTTAACCATTTCCAAATCTTTTTCGCTCGGATTATCCTTGACACTTTCATCCTCCACTTCCATTATTTCGATTTGAACATAGGGCTTTAAGCGTTTTAAATACTCGTTCACTCCCTGCTTTAAATATTTATCTTTAAGACGCCCCACAGCGTAAATCTTAATCTTCATTGGGATAACGACCTCCAGTGATAGGGATACATTGATGAGCGCATTTGATAACGTATTTATCTTTGTTTATGTGAAAATGAGTAAAAATCTTCTCATAAGCTTTTAGCGCTAATTCAGGGGTATTTGCTTCCTCAGAAAGATGGGCTAAAACGATTTCTTTAGTTTTATCACCGATGATAGAAATACTCGCCATGGCGCTATCTTCGTTACAGAGATGGCCGACATCAGACATGATGCGGTTTTTTAATTCGTAAGTGCGATCAGTATTTAGTAACATCTTGACATCGTGATTGGCTTCGATGATTAGATAGGTCGGATTTTTAATTAAAGATAAGTTATCGTGAACAAAAACCCCAGTGTCGGTCATGTATACTAGAGATTCATCTTTATCTTTAATTAAATAACCACATGGATTAGCCGCGTCATGGCTAACGGCAAAAGGAGTAATTTCCAAATCGCCAACAAAAAAAGGTTTATTTAGTTCTAACACATGGGATAAAGAAGAAGGTAATGTCCCTTCCAAAGCGTACATGATTTTTGGAGAGAGATGTTTGATTCCCGATATGTGGTCACAGTGATCGTGAGTGAAAATTGCCGCTTTGATATCGCTAACTTTTAGATTAATTTCTTGTAATCCTTTTTTTAAACGCATCAAAGAAATGCCCATATCAATCAATATGGCGGTATTACTACTGGCAACAATAGTCGCATTGCCTTTAGAGCCAGAAGCAATTATATGGAAGTACATTACTGGCCAGCGATGTCATTGACTTCACGCATTTCTTTTAACCATTCGTCGCTCGGCTCATCAAAGCGACCAAAGCTTTTGTAAAAGAATAAGTATGACATTCCCGTTTGACCATTTCTATTTTTGGCAACGTTAACTTCGACGAGAGAAACATCTCCTCCCATCGGTTCTCCGGTAATCTTTTCCTTTTGCTCTTTCACCATTTCGAAACGTTCGTGGCTACTTAAATTACCTAACTTTTTGTTCCCACTGCTACTGTCACGCGTATTTTTATAATAGTCTTCACGATATAAAAGCATGACGACGTCAGCGTCTTGTTCAATAGAACCAGAATCACGCAAGTCCGAAAGAATTGGTTTTTTGCTATCTCCACGTTTCTCTACATCACGAGATAATTGAGAAACAACGATAATCGGCACTTTTAATTCACGAGCTAAACCTTTTAAAGCTAGAGAAGTTTTTCTTACTTCCTCTTGTCGAGTGATAGAACTTCTCGATGATTGAGTCGTGGTTACTAGACCTAAAAAGTCCACGATAATTAAACCTAAATCTGGATTATTGGCTTGCAATTTTCTACTCTTAGCAATGATGTCTGTTAATTTAATATTTGGTGTATCATCAATATAAATTGGCATGTTTCCAATTTTATATATAGCATTTGCTACTTTCGCTCTTTCGACTCCGAAGACATTGCCCGTTAAAATCTTTGTCAAAGAAACAGCGGATTCGATACCGATTAAACGTCTCACTAAAGCTTCCGCGGGCATTTCTAGAGAAAAAACCGCGACTGGTTTATTCGTTCGATTAGCCGCTCGATAGGCAAAGTTAAGAGCAAGAGCCGTTTTTCCCACGCTAGGACGGGCGGCAATCACAATCATATCTCCCGCTTGGAAACCTTGTGTAATACTGTTCAATTTATTAAATCCGGTTGTCAAACCGATAACTCCATCCGCTTTTGCTTCTTTAGGTGTTTCGATGGTCATCTTTACTCGTTCGGCCACAGTTTTCGCCGGTTGGAAATCAGAAATTCTTCTTCTCTCTGTCGCCACTTTAATCGCAGATTCACTCTCTAAAATAAAATCATTGACATCTAAAATTTCATTATTCAAAAATTTATAATCGATGTCTCGACATGATTGAATTAACCTTCTTAATACCGCTTGATCGTTGACGATATTAATGTAGTGATCAATCGATGAAAGCGCCACCATAGCATCAGAACATAGTTTTAGATATTCGACACCACCGACGGCCTCTAATTCTTTCATGTTCATCAGTTCTTCAGTGACTGTTAGAACATCGACGGGCGTTTCTTTATCGAATAAGCTTTTAATCGCCCGATAAATAAGTTGATGTTTTCCTAAGAAAAAATCATCTTCTTCTAAGACAGAAAAAACATTATAAAGACATTCTCTAGACAATAAAGCCGAGCCTAACACCGCTTGTTCGGCTTGTTCGTTACATGGCAAATCTCTCGCGGATTTATTAAACGGCATAATTATTTGTCCTCTCCTATCAGTTGAATGCGAATTTTTCCAATAACGCCTTTATAAAGTTCTACCTTTAATTCATGATAGCCTAACAAATCAAAAGGACCTTTGTCTAGAAGTTTTCTTCTATCGATATCAATATTATGTACTTTTTTTAATTCTTCCATGATTGATTTAGAAGAAACCGCTCCAAACAGTTTACCTTCTCGACCAGTCTTAACTTGGAATTCGAGAATGATATCTTCTAAAGCTTTAGCGATTTCTTGGGCTTCTCTTTTTAATTTGGCCTCATTATCGCGCTTTTCTTGTTGCTGGCTTTCTAAAACTTCCACGCTTTTTTTGCTCACTTGGACCGCTAATTTGCGGGGAAACAAATAGTTAACAGCATAGCCATCACTCACTTCGACGACTTGGTCTTTTTTACCGACTTTTTTAACATCAGTTAATAAAATGACTTTCATTCTTTTACTCCTCCCCGCTATTCTTTAATAAAGCTTGATTGCTCGCTTCTTTGAGCGACGATTCTAGCACAGCTAGAATAGATTGTTTTATTTCATCGAAATCTACGGAATTAAATGTTATCGCTGAAGATGTGAAGTGACCACCGCCACCCATTTTTTCTGCTAACAACGAGACGTTGATGGTGCCATCGCTTCGCGCCGAAACCCTTGTTTCCCGAGTGCTGACTTTCCCAATGACAAAAGCGGCTCGCACCCCTTTAAACGACAAACACGTATTAGCGGCTTTAGCAATCGTTGCATGATCGTATAAGCGTTCCTTATCAGCGGTAGCAATCACCACTCCGTAGAACGGCGTTTCTAGTGTTGAAATAATATCAGTTACTTCTTTATGTTCTTCATAATCATCTTTTAAGAAGTCGTAAGCTAAAGCGTTATCCGCGCCAAATTCTTTAAGAATTGTCGCCGCTTCAAACGTTCTAATGCCTGTTTTCCTACTCTTAAAATATGAGGAATCTAGGAATATACCAGAAAGCATAATTGTCGCATAAGAGCTCGGTAGTTCAATTTTAGGATTGACCGATGAGAATCTTATAAATTCTGAGATTAGTTCACAGGTAGAACTAGCGGCAGAATCGATATGGTTAAACACTGGAGAATCGATATACTCTTCCGCGCGACGATGATGGTCAATTACCACAATCTTCGCGGCTTTTTCGAGTAGACGTGGCGCCATGACCATGCTGGGAATGTGCACATCGAGAACAATTAACAAAGTGTTGCCGCTTACTAAATCTTCTGCGTTGCGAGAACTGACAATCAATTTTTCTAATTCTTCCTTACCGAAAGAAGAAGTCATGGCCGCTCTTGTTTTAAATTCAGTATTCTTTAAGTCAACGACGATACGGGAGTATTTTTTAAAACGAGTACAAATGGCTTTGACACCTAAACACGCTCCAAAAGCATCCATATCCATCTCGCTGTGACCCATAATCAAAACTCTTTCGGAAGCCTTGATTAAAGAAATAAGCGAATCGGCTAAAACTCTAGTTTTAACTCTATTTCGTTTTTCTTGAGCTTCGCTCTTACCTCCGTAAAATTGCATTTCTTGACCGTAAGCAGATACTACTACTTGGTCACCGCCTCTACTCATCGCAATATCTAAAGCGTCATTAGCTAAATCATTTAATTTAATAACATCAGGAAAATCGTATGCTATTCCAATTGACAAAGTTAAAGGAATGTCACCTCGTGTTGTTTCATTGCGCACTTTATCGATGATCGAAAAACGATCTTCGACCATTCTAGCAAACGAACCATAATTGCATAACATCGAATAGCTGTCTTCTTTAATTCTTCTCAGAAGAATACCATAATCTCTAGCGTAATTGAAAATATCGTTTTTTACCTTGGCGACGATGTCATTAAAATCATCATCCCCGCGCACGACATCATCGTAATTATCGATTTCTAAAATGCCGATGACGGGCGCTTGTTCTTTGGAATAGTTATAAACTGATTCATAATCAGTGATATCTTTAAAAATCCATAAGCCCGCTTCCGGTAAGAGCTTGACCATATAAGTTCGAGAATTAACGACGATTTTGGTAGTTTGTTTGCCGTTAATCACATCTTTTAAAACCGCGAGTTCTGGTTGCCAGGCAATGATGTCCATATCTATGATTTCAATATGGCGTGACTTAAATAAGTCATTGGTCCACAAAACGATATTCTTTTCATCGGTAATCGCTAGACCAATCATCGCAAAATTATAGGCTTCTTGAACGTCACTCCCGATGATTTCCGCCGCTCGTAAATCTGTTTTTTGTCTCAGAGAAGAAAGAAACAAAACCACTATCCAAATGAATAGGGAATTAAAGATTAATAAAACCGTCATGGTAATGACCAAATAATCCGCGGTTACTAGGTCTTGAATTCCAAAAAGATTATTGAAATAAAAAACCGCGAAAATTACTCCCAAGATAAGTTCGAGAAAGATGATGGTAAAAGAAAAGGTTTTGATGATTTTAATCGTTTTTCCCATAGTGCGTATATTATAGTTTCATTTTATTAATTAATAAACACCAAAAACGAAAGCCCAGGCATTCGTATCCAGTATTTATTGCTAACACAAAAAATGTTCCATAACAGATTTTCATAAATAGGATGGATTCGCTTGTATTATAAACTAAATAAAATCAAACAATAAACAAAAAAGATTATTCATTTGAACAATCTTTTTTATCTTTCAACATCCTTTGACTGAATTAATCAGAAACATAAGGGAGAAGAGCCATAAAACGTGCGTTTTTGATCGCTTTAGCTAATTCTCTTTGATGTTTAGCACAAGTACCAGTGGATCTTCTCGTGGAAATTTTTCCCGTTGGAGCGATCATTGTTTTTAAAAGTTCGACATCTTTGTAATCAATGAATTTGGATTTGCTCTTGCAGAAGATACACACTTTTCTATGTGGTCTAACTTTTTTATATGCCATAATGCATTCCCTTTCTTATTTAAAATGGAAGATCTTCGTCTGGTAAATCAATCGAGTCGAGATTGCTACCAGAACTCGATGAAGATGTATCGTCAAAACTCGGTGTTTCGACATTGACATCATCTCTTTTAGGTTCTAAGAATATTACTCTATCTACCATGACTTCAATTTCTCTTCCCTTGCTTCCGTCCTGACGAACAAAATTTCTTTGATTGAGACTGCCATCGACAGCGATCAACGAACCTTTTCTGGTGTATTTAACCAAATTTTCGGCTTGATCCCTGAAAACAGTACAATTTAAAAATAATGTTCCCCTTGTACCATCCGCTTCTTTTGAGCGATTGTCAACAGCGATGGTAAAGTTGGCGAGACTGATATCAGAGTTAGTTTTTCTTAGTTCTGGATCTCTGACTAAACGACCCACGAAAACTGCTCGATTAAACATATTTGTCCTCCTTATTGTTGGTCAATTGTAACCAAGTGACGTAACACGGCTGGATTAATTTTGACTTTACGATTGAACTCATAAAGTGCAGCCTCATCCGCTTCAACTTTGAGGACGACATAGAAACCCTTTTTTAAATCGTTGATAGGATACGCTAGGTCACGTAGGCCCAATTTCACATCAACGCTTTTAACCTTGCCACCATTTTCTTCGAGAAGAGTTTGAACTTTTTTCATTTCCGCTTCACGAGTGGCTTCGTCTAAGTCCGCTCTCAAAATGTACATAATTTCATAGTTGCGCATTTTGTTATATACCTCCCTTTGGTCTTCTGGCTATTATGTGATAATAGCAGAGAGTTTTTGCTTATTCGCCCTACAATTATATAGGTATGGAATCAATTTGTAAAGTTATAAAGCCGTATATCGTCACCTACCCGAGGACGAGAAGATATGGAGTTAAAAATCGGATTGTAATAAGGAATGGTGGGATATTGGGTGTTCTAATTTTTAAACGATAACTAAAAATCCTCGGGTTAGTGTTGAAAAGGTTTTCAGTGGTAGTTAGACAACATTGGGACCACCTTATACCTCTCATCTAACTAATAGGAGGATTTTTAGAGTTTTGTCCAAAAAAACAGGATTTAAAGTATTTTATTTGTCTCTCATTGTTGGAAATAGGATGACTTCTCGTATTTGTGTCTGATTAGTTAGTAGCATAACAAAGCGATCAATACCCATGCCCACTCCACCGGTTGGAGGCATGCCGTATTCTAGAGCTTCTAAGAAGTCCTTGTCCATTTCATTAGCTTCATCATCTCCCAATTTCTTCGCCTCTAATTGCGCTAAAAATCTTTGTTTTTGATCCAGAGGATCATTTAATTCAGTGTAGGCATTCGCGAGTTCTTTGCCGTTGACAAATAGTTCAAATCTTTCGACAAATCTTGGATCTTTACCTTTTTTCGTTAAGGGAGAAACTTCAATAGGATATTCATAAACGAATGTTGGTTGAATTAAATCAGTTTGACATAATTCTTCAAAAAATTCGTTCATAACATAGCCGACAGTGTTTTTAAATTTATCTAAGTGCAAACCTTTTTCTACGGCGAGTTTTTTGGCTTCTTCAAAAGAAGTGATGGCCTTAAAATCAACTCCGCATTTTTCTTTGATGAGATCGTTCATAGAAATCCATCTAAATGGAGATTTAAAATCAATTTCTTTATCGTCATAGGTAATCATCGCAGAACCTGTCACTTCTTTAGCGACCGTTCTAACCATCTTTTCTGTTAAATCCCCAATGCCCTTTAAATCAGTAAAAGCTTGATAAATTTCAATGCTCGTAAATTCCGGATTATGAGAAGCATCCATCCCTTCGTTTCTAAACAAACGACCGATTTCATACACTCTTTCCATGCCACCGACGAGCAGGCGTTTGAGATTTAACTCCGTGGCAATTCTCAAATAGAAATCCTTATCTAGAGCATTATGGTGTGTCACAAATGGACGAGCCGCTGCTCCACCGATCGTGGAAGAGAGAATCGACGTTTCTACTTCGACAAAACCTTTATTATCGAGAAAGCGTTGAATCGCCCGAATGATTTTTGGACGCATGAAAGCCACTCGGCGGGATTCTTCGTTCATAATTAGATCTAGATATCTTTTTCTCGAGCGTTCTTCAATATCGGTTAAACCGTGATATTTTTCTGGCAAAGGGTGAAGACATTTTGTCAGATGAGTAAATCGACTAGCTTTAATAGTTAATTCGCCAGTTCTTGTGAGAGTCATAACACCTTTTACTCCGACGATATCACCAATATCCGACATCTTGAAAAGATCATAATTTTTGCTACCTAAATTATCTACTGAAAGATAAACTTGGATATTGCCTGTTTTATCTTGAATGTTCATAAAAGAAGCTTTTCCCATTTTGCGGGAAGTTTTAATCCTCCCAGCCACCGAAACTTTTAATCCAAATTTTTCTAATTTAGCCTCGTCTTTATTAGCGCATAGAGCTCTAATTTCTTCGATAGAATGAGAAACTTTGTAGGCTTGACCATAGGGATCAATGCCGAGTTCTTTGTATTTTTCAATTTTTTCTAAGCGGGCTATTTCTTGGTCGTTTAATTGTTTAATATCCATACTGCGGTTTGCTGTTTTTAAAACAAGCTACTCCTTTCAATATCGTCGTTAATAGTATAGACAAAGTTTTTGACTCCTAAAAGTCAAATGATAAAATTTGCCGAAACTCAGACGAAATTATATCTGTTTGTAAGATAATTTTAATCGATTGAGACTTTGTAGATAAAGGATTATTCAATCTCTTTTTTGAATTCATCCAAAATATTAGTTAGTGATTGAAAAGTAGTTAAAGAAGTCGCTAGTGCGGTTCTTAATTTTCTAGAATTAGCAAATCCTAGGAAAAACTTTGGCGCTAAACCCCGATAGATGCGCATCGCGGTTCTTTCTCCCTTTTCCTCAATTATACTTTTGGCTAATGCCAAACAATACTCGCATTGCTCAAGAAATGAAGGATTAGGTAAACGTTCTCCAGTCTCAAAAAAGGTTTTGATTTGGGTAATTAAAAAGGGATTACCGATCGCACCACGCGCCACCATTACCGCTTCCGCCCCAGTGATTTCTAAAGCCTCAATAGCATCATCTAATGTATAAATATTTCCAGAAACGACTAGAGGAACAGACATTTGCTTTCTCAAGTCTTTTAATAAATCGTAATGTGGTTTACCAGAATATAGTTCTTTTCTAGTTCTAGCATGTACAGCGATAGCATCCACTCCGGCATTTTCTAACTCTTTTATGACCTCTAAAAAATTAACCTCTTTATACCCTAATCGTATCTTAGCGGTCACTGGTTTATCCGTTACTTTTTTAATCACTCGAATAATATCTCCAGCAAGAGAAGGATTTTTAAGCAAAGCGGAACCTGCACCGGTCTTAACAACTTTTAAAACTGGACAGCCCATATTGATATCAAAAAAATCAATGTCAGGGTTTAGAGTTAAAGCCTTTCTAGCCGCTCGACTTAAATTTTCGGGATCTGAACCAAATAGTTGCACACCCGTGATTGTTTTATCTTTTTGATATCGAACATAAGTTTCTGTCTCTTTGTTTTGGTAAATTAATCCCATGTCTGAAACCATTTCGGTCACCGCAATATCCACACCAAAAGGATTGAGATACTTTCGATATCCCTCGCTAGTCACTCCCGCCATCGGAGCGAGGACTACTCTTCCTTCAATGTTAAACTTACCTAATTTCCACATAGCAAAAGGAAGGATAAACCTTCCTATTTTTCTTTATTATTCTTCAACTTTTTTCGGTGATGTAACTTTTCTTTTTGTTGACTTTTCAACAGCAGGTTTTGGTTTTTCTTCTTTAACTTCCACTACTTTTTCTTCTTTAACTGAGTTATTTTTTTCATCGCGTTTAAGATGACGATGTTCCATTAAATAATCAATCTCCTCAGCGGTAATTTGTTCGTGTTCAATTAAAGTTTCCGCTAGTAAAATTACATCCTCTTTATTTTCTTCAATAACGCGTAAAGCTTCCTTATGAGCGTGATTGATGATATTGCGAATTTCCGCATCTATCTTTTCCGCGGTTTCGGAAGAGAAATTCTTTTGTGAAGAGGTATAATCTCTACCTAAAAAGACGTTGCTAGTATTTCTTTCGTATTGGATTGGTCCAAGAGGTGACATACCGAGCTCAGTCACCATGACACGAGCAATTTGTGTGGCGACTTCGATATCGTTTTGTGAACCAGAAGAAACATCATCAAAGAACGTTTCTTCACTGGAACGACCTCCTAAAAATCCAACGATTCGCGCTTCTAGTTCCTTTTTAGTCAATAAGAAACGATCTTCTTCTGGAGTCATGCGAACATGTCCCCCAGTGTTGCCTCGAGGAATAATGGTAATTTTTTGTACTATATCGGAATGAGGATACCTTAAACCGATAATAGCGTGACCCGCCTCGTGATAAGCGATAACTTTTTTCTCATGTTCGCTCAGAGAGCGAGAAGATTTAGCGGGACCAGCGATACGACGATCGATAGCTTCGTCGATATCTTTAACAGTAATAGCTTCTCGATTAGCACGAATAGCTAAGATAGCCGCTTCATTCATGATGTTTTCAATATCCGCGCCCGAAAAACCAACCGTGCGGCGAGCAATGTTTTCAAAGTTGATATCTTTTTCGAGGTGTTTGCCGCGAGAGTGTACTTTAAAAATAGCTTCTCGACCTTTTCTATCAGGTAATGAAACGGTAATTTTTCTATCAAAACGTCCAGCTCTTAATAGGGCTGGATCGAGAACATCTTCTCGATTGGTCGCAGCGATAACGATGATACCTGCATTGTCATTAAAGCCATCCATCTCTACGAGCAATTGGTTAAGAGTTTGTTCTCTTTCATCGTTTCCGCCACCTAAACCCGCACCTCTTTGTCTACCGACCGCATCAATTTCATCGATAAAAATCAAACAAGGGGCATTTTCTTTAGCGATTCTAAACATGTCTCTAACCCGGCCGGCACCGACACCGACAAACATTTCAACAAAGTCAGAACCAGAAATTGAATAAAAAGGGACATCGGCTTCACCCGCGACGGCTTTGGCTAATAAAGTTTTGCCGCATCCTGGAGGACCGACTAAAAGAACGCCCTTAGGTAGTTTGGCTCCAAATTTAGTAAATTTCTTTGGATCTTTTAAGTAATCGACGAGTTCTTGCATCTCCGCTTTTTCTTCATCAGCACCGGCAACATCTTCAAAAGTGATGTTGCTGGTTTTGACTCGGCGAGCTCTCGAACGATTAAAGTCCATAGCTTGTCTATTCGTGGAACTGACAGATGCCGACATTCTTGAAAATAAGAATAGTGTCAAAAGGATGGAGCTTCCAACAATGATGATAAATGGACCCCATTCATCCCACCATGTGGTCACATAGGGGTTAACAGCGTTTCTCAAAGTGAAATCATCACCATATTTACTTTCTGCATATCTAATGATATCGGGAATGCTAGCTTTATCCGCTTCATCAACAACATCATCCCCATTTAAATCGACATGCCAATCGAGTTTTTCTTCAAACATATTACGATCAAAGGTAACAGTAAAAGTATGTTTAATGACTCTATCTGTGGAATCTTTTTCACCATATTGACCGTTGACAGTCACCGTGGTAGAAGCACTCACTATTTCAACTTCAGTAACGTTGCCGTTATAAAGTAATTCAACAAATTTATCTGGTCCTATCTCTCTAGCCGTATTAAAACTTCCGAAGATATAATATGCAATAATTGCAATAACAGCTAAAACTAGGAAAATCGAAAAAAGAAAACTTCCTGAAACTCGTTGTGGTGGTTTTTTGTTTTTTTCTTCCATATTTTGCAACCTCCTTACAAGCGTTGGTATTATTATAATACATTTCTTTGTTAGGAAAAGAAAAAAGCATTTAATAATTATTTTTTTTCACGTAAAAATTGCAGTTGTCTTCCAGTATAAAATCTCTTCTATAACGGGGTACATAAATTACTCTATCTTCTCTATTTAAAATAATGGGCCATCTTTTTCTTAAATAGGTCGGCATCTTCCAATCGATAAAAAGACGTCGCATTGTTTTAAAATAATCTTTAATTAAATATTTGTCACTAGGTCTAGCATTACGAATAGTAAGAGGATAATCTTTTTCGGAGACATTTCTATTTTCTGATTCTCGAGTAAAATCTAAATAAAAATAAGGGGTTTCTAGCTTAGAAGGTTTCTCTAAAATGTAACTAAAATCGCTTGGATTTTCCAGCTTAGAAAAGGAAAAAGAATCGTAGTTTTTATTAAAGGAAATGCCGTCGATAATAACGGAAATATTAGGGGTTTTTGAAGACAAAATTTTCCGGATTTCTAAACCTTGTTTTTTCGACATTTTAAAATCAGTTTTTAACTGTCTTCCTTTTAAAACTAAAGCGTATAATAACTCGACATTATTTAACCTCAAATAACTTTCGTTTAAGCAATTATCAATCTGGGTAATTTTATCTAAAATCGCTTGGAGTTGTTCGTTGCTTTTTTTGATTTCTAAGAGGTGTTTTTCTCTTTCTTCATTAGTCAATTTTTCGACGACTTTATGCCTAATTACATTTCTTAAATATCGGTCGGTTAAGTTCGATTTATCGATGGCAAAAGGAATGTGATTATTTTTGCAATAATCGAGCAGATATTTTTTGCTAAAATTTAATAAAGGACGAACGATTGTCACTTCATTAATCGTCGTTTTTTCCTTAATTCCGTAGTAAAGGACGAGGTTACGTCGTCTTTTTTGCATAACATATGTCTCAATTACATCGTCTTGATGATGTCCAGTAAGTACCGCGTCTAAATTATTATTTTCGATGACTTTTTTAAAGAAAAGATAACGGAGATCTCGACATATTTTTTCAATATTAGTTTTAGATAGTTTTTCTTCAACGTCTTTTAAGTGAAATACGACGTGATTTTTTTGACAAAAAGCCCTTAAATTTTCTTGCTCTTCTATCGACTCTTTTCTAAGGTGATAATTGACATGCGCTACTTCAAAATAATAACCTTCATTTAAGAGCATATGAAAAAGCGCCATCGAATCAGGTCCGAAGGAACACGCTAATAAATAACGCTGGTTTTTGTCGAGATTAAGCATCGCTATTTTCTTTCTTTCTGAAGATCTCTTGATAGACCGGAAATTCCCTTTTAAATCTTTCAATAAAAGTGATTTCCACAACGACAACTTTATTACCTAAACGCAGTTCTAAAACGTCGTGGTTTTTAACTTCGCTTGAAGGTTTGCCAACGCGATTGTTAATTAAAATTTTGCCGCGTTCTGCTAACTCTTTTGCGACCGTTCTTCTTTTAATTAAACCTGACAATTTAAGAACTAAATCTAATCTCATTTTAACTGACTTCTCTCACTACAAAATGTCTTTGTATTTCTAATAAACTCTTTAAAATATTTTCTAAATCCTTTATCCATTTAGCGCGTTTATCTAGTTGAATTTTAAAGACGTTATTAGCATAACTTATTTTAACAAAAGCTAAGTAAGGAATTAAGGATTCAAAGAGAATATTGCCAATTCCTTTAATCTTGATAAAACTCTCTCCGAGAATTATTTCAACAAACCGATTCTTTTCCTCGAGTTTTACAACTTGAGCTTCTCTCGCTAACAAGTCGATATTGCGTTTAGCAAAAAGCATTTCCACTTCTTTTGGTAGTCGCCCATACACATCTCTAGTTTTTTCTTTGATGTAAAGGAGGTCTTCCAAAGAAGGACAATGTAGTATTTCTTGATATAGTTCTATTTTATCACTATCTCTAGCGTAAGTGTTGGGAATATAGGCATCGATATTTAGCACGGGATTAAATTCAATCTCTTCTTTTTCTATAACCCCTTCTATCTTTTCTTTAATAGCGTCGTTCAGCAATTTGACATACATATCTAAACCGATTGAATCGATATAACCCGCTTGTTCCGGACCTAAAATATCACCAGCGCCGCGAATCATTAAATCGCGTTGTGCAATTTTATAGCCACTGCCTAGTTCCGTAAAATCTTGTAAGGCTTTCAAACGTTTTTTGGCTTTTTCATTGAGTTTTTTATAGGGGCTATACATCAAATAGGCATAGGCGATACGGTTGGACCTACCGACTCTTCCTTTGATTTGGTAAAGCTGTGATAAACCGTAATTCTCACTATCTTCGACGATAATCATATTAGCGTTAGGAACGTCAATTCCATTTTCGATGATGGAGGTCGCCACTAGGACATCGATATCGCCATCATAAAAACGCATCATCACATCTTCAATGTCATCTTTATCCATTTTTCCATGAGCCACCCCGATACTAATCTCTGGCATCATTTTTTGTAAAAGAGAAACTCGATTATATAAAGTGGCAATATTATTATGTAAAAAGAAAACTTGTCCATCTCTACCGATTTCTCTTTCGATTAATTCTTTGGCGATATCCATTCTAAAAGGGGCAACATAGGTTTGAATTGGCATTCTATCTTGAGGAGGGGTATCGATTTTCGACATACTTCTCACCCCAATTAGAGATATTTGTAAAGTACGAGGAATAGGGGTGGCTGTTAAAGTCAAAACGTCAATATTCTTTTTGAGTTCTTTAATTCTTTCTTTTTGTTCCACACCAAAACGTTGTTCTTCATCGATGATTAGTAGACCTAAATCTTTGAAGACTACATTTTTAGAAAGCAAGCGATGAGTGCCGATAATGAGATGGGTTTTTCCTTCTTTGATTTCTTTAATGTATTTATTTTGTTTCGCTCTAGTAATCAATCGTGAAAGAATGGCAATTCTTACGTCAAACCCTTCGAAACGTTTGCACGCTAGTTCATAATGTTGTCTTGCTAACAGAGTCGTTGGGCAGAGAATTGCTACTTGTTTACCGGACAAGATAGCTTTAAAGGCCGCGCGAAAAGCAACTTCCGTCTTACCAAATCCCACATCACCACATAACAAACGATCCATTGGAATCTCGGATTCCATATCTCTTTTAATATCTTCAAGGGCTTTTTCTTGGTCTTCCGTCAAAGGATAAGCAAAACCTTCTTCAAATTGTCTTTGAAATTCATCATCCTCTTGAAAGGCAAATCCTTTGGTTTTGCTTCTTTCGATATATAAGTGCATTAAGCGTTCCGCTAGATCGTTAACACGAGCTTTGGCTTTCTTTTTAGTATTTTCCCAATCTTTACTGTGTAAGCGAGATAGTCTGGGAGATAATCCCTCCTTGCCGAGATATTTTCTCACCAGTTGAAATTGGGTTAAGGGAACATATAAAAATTCATTACCGTAGTAAGCAATCTTCAGATAGTCCTTGTGTTTACCATCGGTTTCCAAAGTTTCTAGAGCCACGAATTGACCAATGCCTTGATATTCGTGAACGACAAAATCACCAGGTTCAAGTTCTTCATAACTTTTTAAAATAGTGGCTTCTTTAAAGCGATTATCGAATCGAGCCGTTCTAACTTTCTCATTAAATAATTCAGCGCTAGTCAGATAAGCAATTCGTTCATCGCCTAAAGCAAATCCACTCGATAGATTGAGCGAGGTGATGCCTATTTTATCTTTTTCTAGTAAATCAAAATCTTTGACAGATTGATATTTTAATTTATGAGAATCTAACCGTTGCTTAATTATTGAAAGATGTTCCTTATTATTTAAAGATAAGATTACTTGGTATTTATCATTGAGGTAAGAAGAAATAATGTTCATCGCATCGCTGATCTTGCTAGCTTGGAAAGGAATGTTTCTAACCGCAAAATTAATAGCGTGAGGAGACTCAATTAAAGAACTAGTCGTAATATGATAACGATAATCAACTAAACGATGAATATCTTGATAGATTTCCAATCTCGGTAAAGCTCTAGAGGTTTCATATAATTCTTCTAAGTAGGCTTGGGAATCGTTTTGCAAGATCTCGTTGGAGTTGTCTAAAGAAATGGTATCGACGAGTACTTTTGTATAGTTCTGACAATAATCGAAAATTGAATAATGGTCATCTATTAAAAAACCATAGTATTTGTAGAGTTTTTCATCAATCTGTCCTTCATTTATGGTATAAACTAATTCATCAATCGTTTCTCTTAGTTTTTCAAATCTAGTTAAGGAGAGAATCTCTTGTTCTTTTTCTAAAGCTCCATAGAGTTTATCGATAATTTTACTTTTATCATTCTTAGAAAATAAAATGTCGCCCGCGGGTAAGATAGTTACTTCATCAATCTCCGAAATCGAGGTTTGCTTTGCTAAGTCAAAATAGCGGATGCTTTCTATCTCATCATCAAAAAATTCAATACGAACGGGATAATCATTATTGACGGAGAAGATATCTAAGACATCCCCTCTAAGGGCGAACTGCAGAGATTGATCGACTTTGTTGACATAAGTATAGTTACTTTCAATAAGCTTTTTGCGTATCTCCATTAAGTTATAGTGTTGACCCTTTTTGAGAATAAAAGTTTTTTCTTTAAATAGAGATAGCGCAGGTAAGTATCTCGTCGCACTCGCTAAGTTAGCTACGACAATGATGTTGTCCTTATTCATAATTTCATTTAAGACAAATAAGCGATGAGCCGCCATTTCATGTGATTGAGCGATGGTTTCCGCTCTTATTAGTTCATCGCTAGGAAAGAGATAAACGATATCTTTTGATAAGAAAGAAATTAAGGATGAATATATTTTTTGAGCTTTATATAAATTAGAAGCTACTAATAAATAAGAGTTCTTTTTAGTTCGATATGCTGTAGCGACTAATAGGGCGATTCCGTTATTATCATCCACGACAAAATGGCCCTTTTTCGAAAGAAAGAGGGGGATAACACGATTATTTTTGAGCGTTTCAAAAAGGTTCAAATCTTTACCCCTTTTTAATTGAATTTGTTCATCGCCCGATCAAAATCAGACTTTAAAGCCTCCTTTACAGCTCTCACAGCGTTAGCAATCGCTTCCGTAATCAAAGGCCTTTCTTCTTTTAAGGGTTTGGACAAAACATAGTCAGTAGAATCATCTTCTTCTGGTTCGCCAATCCCTATCCGAATGCGTTTGATTTTATCGGTGGATAAACAATCGATGATGTTTTGCATGCCTTTATGTCCCCCAGAAGACCCTTCTTTTCTTAATCTGATGTCTCCAGGTTCTAAGGCCATGTCATCAAAAATGATAATGATGTCCTCGATATCGATTTTAAAATAATGAACGACTTCTTGGACAGCGTTACCAGATAAATTCATGAAAGTTGTCGGCTTAAATAGCATGACCTCTTGGTCGAAAATAATCCCGCGGCCTAGTAGACCACGAAAAACTTCTTTATCGACATCAATCTCCGCTTGGTCGCTTAAAAGATCCACCGCCATAAAACCCATGTTGTGACGGGTTTTTTCATACTTTTTACCAGGATTACCTAAGCCCACAATTAATTTCATAAATTAACGCGATAATTATAACAACATTATTAAAACTTTGATACTTTAATTAACTAAATAAGTTAGGTATACTCATTTCGTATGAAAATTAAAAAATGGTTGAGAAATTTTGTCGCGGGCCTAGCCATCGGAGTGGGGGCCGCTATTCCGGGAGTTTCTGGAGCCGCTGTCGCTGTAATCTTTAATGTCTTTGAAGATATTCTCGTCGCTATAAACAATTTTAGAAAAAGATTTGTGTGGTCAATGTCAATTCTGTTACCAATTTTACTGGGAATTGGAATTGCCGTTTGCGTTTGTATTGCAGTATTTTCCTACGCTTTTGAACATTTTATGTTTACTTTAATTTGTGCTTTTGCTGGTTTTTTAATCGGTTCATTTCCTAGTATTACTGATGAGGTAAAAGGGGTTAAAGTCAATAAGAAAAACGCATTATTCATAATCTTAGGCGTGATATTTGTCTTTATGCTCGGCGTGATGAGTGTTCTTTTTGGTTTAAACAATATCGGTGCTGCCTCTGCTTTTATTACCATGCCCTGGTGGCTGTATTTAGTGTTAATTCCGGTAGGGGCGATTGCCGCGGTAGCTTTGATTGTTCCAGGATTGTCCGGTTCCTTTTTACTGCTAGTTTTAGGATTTTATCGTCCGTTAGTGGACAACACTGTTTTATGGGTTAAAGAAATATTAGGGATTGGTGGACCCCAATCTTTTGCTAATACTTTGCCTTTGATTGGCATGCTGGGTTGCTTTGCTATCGGCTGTCTTATTGGGGTAGTCTTCATTTCAAAGCTCATGCTCATGCTGTTAGAAAAATATCGCCACCAGACATTCTTTGCCATTATCGGTTTCGTTTTCGGTTCAATCCTTATCCTATATTTTAATTACGATATCTTTAATTATTATCGCGTGTGGTTTGACCCTAGTTTAGGCGATACTTTTAATATCCATCCCTTGATGCCCAACTACGTAGAAATTATCTTTGGGGTAATTACTCTAGTCATCACCGCTTTTTTAAGTTATCTGCTCGTCAAAGCTGAAAGAAAGCACAAAGAAGAAAAAGCAAAAATCGAAACGGTTGAATAATATGATTGTAGTTAAATTTGAATTAGATAATTTAAGAAGCGCGGCCTATGACGGAAATAAATTAGTTGGCATGGCGGAGTTTAGTATTAATGATAATGTTTGGACTATCTACCATACTGAAACTAATCCGAGTTACGGAGGGCAGGGTATTGGCAAGGCTCTAATTAAATGCCTCGTCGACCAAGCGAGAAACTCTAAAGTTAAAATCGTTCCCCTTTGTTCATTTGCTAGTCGAGAATTTATAAAAAATATTGAATATCAAGATGTAAAACAAAATTAGCACAGACTAATCATTTTTATTAAAGTCTGGGAAAAATAAATTTAACCAGTAAAATAAAAGATATGAAAAGATGTTTAAAACAAAAATTCTTTAATTACTTCCAAAAAGAAGCAGAAAAGTTTTTTAGTTGCGGTGGCAGATTTGAACTACTTGGAAATCACACCGATCACAACCATGGGCTTTGTCTAGCTGCGACTTGTGATTTAGCTGTCTACGCTGCCGTTAGAAAAAGAGATGACCATACAGTACGTCTATATAGTGAAGGTTTTGAAGTTGTAGAAATGGACTTATCTTCCCTAGATAAAGCCGATGACGAAAGGGGTCATTCTTCATCTTTAATTAGAGGAATTAACTTTTATTTACATAGACTTAATTATCGAATCGGGGGCTTTGATGCCTACATAAAAAGCTCGATTCCAATGGGTGCAGGGGTCTCAAGTAGTGCCGCTTTTGAGCTGACGATAGCGACGATTATAAACAACTTATTTAATGACAATAAAATCGACTTATTAACTCTAGCCAAAGCCAGTCAATTTGCCGAACGAAATTACTACGATAAAATGTGCGGATTATTAGATCAAATTGGCGTAGCTTATGGCGGACTAACTTACATCGATTTTAAAGACATAAAAAATCCGATAATTGAACCAATTAAGGCTGATTTTAGCGGCTATCAATTCGTAATTGTCAACACCAAAAGCGACCATTCAAAATTATCGCATTTATATGCTGCTATCCCCGAAGATATGCACCACGTGGCTTCTTTCTTTAATAAAAAATATTTAAGAGAAATCGATAAACAATCTGTGATAAATAACAAGAAAGATATCATTAATAAATTTGGGATAATCGCCTACGAAAGATCTCTACATTTTTTCGATGAAAATGAGCGAGTTAAAGAAGCCTATAAAGCTATTAAAAATAACGATATTCCTAAGGTCATCGATTTGATGAATCAATCGTGTTTTTCTTCTACACATTATTTGCGCAATATGTACCATGAAGAAACGAACGGTTCTCCACTTGAAGCTTGCGAATTAATTAAGCATTCTTCCTTTAACAAAGCGGGAGTAAAAATAAATGGTGGAGGCTTTGCGGGATCGGTAATTGCTTTAGTTCCAAACGACGTATTGGATAACGTTATCGATATTTGCAAATATCAATACGGAGAAAATAATGTACATCTCATCAGTGTTCGCGCTGATATTCCCAGTGAATTAAAATAAAGGAGACCAGTTATGAATGACAAATTAGGTTGGAGAAAATGGTTAACTTTTATCTTAGCGGGATTTGTCGGCCAATTAGCCTGGGCTATCGAAAACAACTACTTCAACGTTTATGTTTTTGATTGCACTGAAACTTACGCTTTTATCCCCGCGATGGTTATCGCTAGTGCAGCGACGGCAACCATCACCACGCTGTTCATGGGGGCTTTAAGCGATCGATTAGGCAAAAGAAAAATACTCATTTCTACCGGTTATATCTTATGGGGAATTTCGATTTTGTTATTCGCCTTTTTAGATCCGACATCTTCTTTTAATATCGTCGCTAATAGCACCTTTTTAGCCGGTACGATGATTGTGATTATGGACTGTATAATGACTTTCTTTGGTAGTACCGCGAACGACGCGGCCTTCAATGCTTTCGTTACGGACAACACCACAGAAAAAAATAGAGCAAAGGTAGAAAGTGTCTTATCCGTTCTTCCTTTACTCGCCCTTATTGTCGTAATCGTTGTCGCTGGTTTCTTTGTCGATGTACCCGAAGGTGATATAAAACGCTGGGATTTATTTTTCTACGTTTTTGGCGGCATCACCTTACTAGTGGGTATCTTATCTATATTCCTCGTCCCTGAGGATGTCGCTAAACCTAATAAAGCTAATTATTGGGGAAATGTCATCTATGGATTTAGACCGAAAGTCATCAAACAAAACCCTGTTCTATACATCACTCTAATAGCGTTCATGGTTTTTAATATCGGTCTACAAGTCTTTATGCCCTATTTCATTCTATATGTACAAAACATCTTACACATTACAGGTAGTACTTTTACGATTGCTTTAGGTATTGTTTTATTAGGCGCTAGTACCATTACTGTGGTCTTTGGCTTATTCATGGATAAGATTGGAAAAAATAAAATTATGATTCCTGGTCTTATCATAGGGGCGATTGGAGGTTTGATTATTTTTTTGATTCCGCCTGATTTAGAGATGACCACAATTATCAGCATGGTAATAGGCGGCATCATCTTGATGACTGGCTATTTAGTGAGCACCGCAGTTTTAGGAGCCAAAGTTAGAGACTATACCCCCGTTAATGAAGTGGGTTTATTCCAAGGAGTGCGAATGATCTTTACTGTTTTAGTTCCCATGGTGATTGGTCCGTTAATTGCTCAAGTTATTTGTTTAACAGAAGAGCCCTATTTAAACGAATTTAATCAACAAGTTTATCCCCCAAATAAATGGCTATTCTTTGCGACGAGCGTTATCTTCTTAAGCGCGATTATTCCCGTGATATTAATGATTAGAAAGGAAAGGAAAATCTTAAATGAACAAAGTTCCATTAAGTGAGTATCCGCGTCCCCAATTTAAAAGAGATTCCTACATCTGTTTAAATGGCTATTGGGAATATGCTATTAGAAGAGAAAAAGATATTCCTAATGTTTTTGATGGAAAAATCTTAGTTCCTTATTCTCCTGAGGTAGAAAAAAGTGGGGTTAACAAAGTAGTGATGCCCAGCGATTATCTGTTCTATAGACTTTCCTTAGATATTCCTGATGATTTTATAAAAGACAAAGTGATTCTCCATTTCGGCGCGGTCGATCAAATCGCTGAAGTGTTTGTTAACGGAAAATTAGCCATCAAGCACGTCGGAGGATTTTTACCTTTTTCTATCGATATCAAACCCTTCTTAAAAAAGGACAATAATGTCCTCATTCTTAGAGTGGTTGACACCACGAATACCTCGTACCATTCTTCTGGTAAACAAGCTCTTAATCCTGAAGGAATATGGTATAAACCTCAATCAGGTATTTATATGCCGGTGTGGATGGAAAGCGTAAGACATGGTTATATTGAAAAAATCAAAATCACACCCGATATCGATAATAAAATTGTTACGATACAATTTATTTCTACAATTCCTGACGCGGTATTAACTTTAAACGGGCAATCATTCGACCTAAAAGCGAATAAAGAAAACATCATTAATATCGATGATCTGCATCTCTGGTCACCAGAAGATCCCTATCTTTATAACTTTAAAATTAATAACGCTGTCGATACGGTCTTTTCTTATTTTGCTATGAGAAAGGTTTCCTTAATCGAGAAAAATAAACGCAAATATATCGCTCTAAATAATGAGATTTACTTCAATAAAGGCGTTTTAGATCAAGGTTACTATCAAAATGGTTTGCTCACTCCTGATAGTGATGAAGACTATATTAACGATATTAAATTAATCAAAGACTTAGGTTTTAACGTCTCTAGAAAACATATTAAAATCGAATCGTTAAGATGGTATTATCACTGCGATAGATTAGGCCTCTTGGTGTGGCAAGATTTTGTCAACGGTTGTACTAAATACGATTTCTGGCTCAATCAAGTACCCCTATTTGTGCGCTACCGCATTTCCGATCGTCGTTATAAAACTTTTTTTAGAGAAAATGAAGAAGGAAGAGAAGAAGCTTATCAAGAATTTCTCGATACTATTGATTTATTGTACAATTCACCCTGCATCATCGTCTGGACAATTTTTAACGAAGGCTGGGGACAATTTGATGCGAAAAGAATTTATAAAAAATTAAAACAAGTCGATCCCACTAGGCTATATGATCACGCTTCCGGCTGGCACGACCAAGGGTCAGGAGACTTTAAGTCCATGCATATCTATAAATGGAAAATTAGAGTGCCGCTCCGTTATAAAATAAAAAATCGAGCTTTCGTCGTTTCGGAATGCGGAGCTTATATTTTAGATAAAAGACTAAAAGAAGCGAAGAAAAAAGAAGGGTTCATTTATCTTCTATTTAACAACAAAGAAGACTTCCAAAAAGAATATGTCCGTTTTATTAACGAAGAAATTAAACCGAATATCAATAAGGGTTTAGCGGGTTTTATCTATACGCAGTTTAGCGACGTCGAAGAAGAAATGAACGGCTTCGTCTCTTACGATAGAAAAGAAATAAAAGTCGATGTTCCGCTTATCAAAAAGGCTAACGACTTTTAAATTACCCTAACCAAGTTTTAGTTTCTTTTGATATCTTTTATAGATGGTTGATGAGGCGAATGATTTCAAATTGTAGGTTGGTAAACTAAAGGCGACAATCGCTAACGACCGCCAACGGATTTTGTTGTAAAGTTTTTTATCGTGTTCTTTAAGTTCTTTAAATAAATCTTTAAAAGCTTGGTTACGGACCTTTTTATCTTCTTTTACACCGACAATTGTCATGGTCGTAGTAAAGCACATAATTACTAACCAGTGAATCATATATTTATATAAAGGCTTAGGTAATTTTTTTAATTCGTCATAGGAATAGGCTTTATAAAGTATTCGATAAACACGCATTTGTTGTTCATATCTTTTGCACATCGTTAAGTAATTGATTGACTGATCGCTTCTTCCGATAAAATAGTGATATAAATCAAGATCGTGATAAAAGAGGTTTTTCATAAAAGGAAGAGGGACGTAAGCGTAAATATTATCGACATAAAACGTATGGTTTGGCATAGTCATTCCCGATTCTTTTAGTTTTTCCAAACGATACATTAATGAATGCATTAATAAAACGGTATCCAACTTAAATTTGGTGACATCTTCCCAATGAATAACTTTTTCCGCGGGTAAGCAATCGCGATAATGCATGACGTATTGAGAATTATCTACCGCGCGTTCATAAACATAATTCGTAATGTATAAATCAATCTCTAGACCTTCTTTTATGTGTTTCTTGATTAGATCCACCATTTTGAGTACGTCTTCAGTTTCGATCCAATCATCGCTATCGACGACTTTATAAAATATCCCTTTGGCGTTAGCGATTCCCGCCATAACGCCAGAACCGTGTCCCCCATTTTCTTTATGGATTACTTTAACTATTGTAGGGTATTTATTTTTATACTCATCTGCGATTTTACCAGTGTTATCTTTCGAGCCATCGTTGACGATGATGACTTCGATATCTTCACCTGCGGCCACGAGATTATCGATGCAATGACGCATGTAATCTTGTGAATTATATGACGGGACTGTAAAAGTAATGTATTTCATAAATGCCTCCTGCTTTCTCAATAATTATATTTTTAAATAAATCTTAATCACTCTATTTATTAAGTATTTGTTCGACGAACTTTAAAGCCTTCTCTACTACGACATCCATATTATAATAGGAATACGTTCCTAGACGTCCACCAAAATATAGATTATTGTTCTGCTCAGCGAGCTTTGCATATTTTGAGTATAAAGCGCTATTTCTTTCATCGTTGATTGGATAGTAAGCTTCGTCTCCAACTGACCAAGTTTTAGAATATTCTTTAGTGATAATAGTTTTCTTGTGCTTTTTACCTGGTTCAAAATGTTGATGCTCAACAATCCGAGTGTAAGGAATTTCATATTCCGTGTAGTTAACCACCGCATTACCTTGATAATCTGGCTGATTGATAATCTCTTCTTCAAATCTCAGTGAACGCCATTCTAGTGCCCCGAACTGATAGCCGAAGAAACGATCAATTTCTCCAGTGTAAATGATGTGATCCGCTAGAGCGTTTAATTCATCGTAATGTTCTAAATAATCGACATTGAGTCTAACTTCAATGCCCTTTAGCATCTTTTCAACAATCTGAGTGTATCCTCCGATGGGAATTCCTTGGTAGATATCATTGAAGTAATTGTTGTTATACGTGTATCTGACGGGAAGGCGCGTAATGATAAATGGAGGCAACTCATTACAGGCTTTGCCCCACTGTTTTTGGGTGTAACCTTTGACTAACATTTCATAGATGGTGGTTCCCACCATAGAGATAGCTTTTTCTTCGAGATTCTTTGGCTCTTTAATATTGGCTTCTTTGATTTCTTTTTCGATGCGAGCTTTCGCTTCGCTAGGGGTAGTCACACCAAACACTTGTTCGAAAGTATTCATATTAAAAGGCATGTTATAATACTTACCTTTATAATAGGCGAGAGGCGTATTGATAAAGTCATTAAATTTAGCAAATTGGTTGATGTAATCCCAAGTTTCTTTATTGCTCGTATGAAAAATGTGGGGACCATATTTGTGAACTTGAATGCCTTCAACCTCCGCAGTATAGATGTTTCCCGCGACATTATTTCTTTTTTCCACTACTAGTATTTTGTAGCCTTTTTTATTTAATTCATGAGCAACGGTTGCTCCGAATAATCCAGCCCCTACCACTAAAAAATCATATCTCATAGTTATGAGTAAATTATACACTAAGAGCAAAGAAATTAAACCTGATAGTTTGCGTATTGACAAGTTCGTATGCGAACCCCATAATATTCTAAGCGAGATGAAAAACAAAGAACAAATACTCACCAAAAAAGAAGAGATATCTCTGCTCATAAAATTCATCGCTAAAGAGTTTAGAGTGGATTTTGAAGCAAGGTTAAATGCTTATAACTTGACTGCTCAACAGGGCAGGATTTTATTTTTTATCAATTGTCGAAAAAACAAAGGTCAATCGACCCGTTCAGTGGACATTGAAAAGGGTTTTAATTTGACTAAATCAACCGTTCATGGACTCGTGGGAAGAATGATAAAAGCTAATGTATTAGTCAAAGAGAATTACCATTTAGAATTAACTGATCACGCAAAAAGTTTAATGCATCACATTTATGAAAAACGAAATGAATGTCTCAATAGTTTATTAAAAGATGTCAGCGAAGAAGAACTGGAAACTCTTCAAAAAATATTGAATAAGATTTACGATAACCGAACTAAAAAGGAGGATAAGAACATATGATTAAAGCTATGGCGAAAGTCTTTAAAAGCGTCAGAGATTATAAAGTCTATGCGATTATAACTCCTCTATTTATGATTGGGGAAGCCGCGGTCGAAAGCGCTCTACCCTTCTTTATGTCGGTCTTTGTCGGTAAGATTGAAGGTATTAGTAACATCTTTGAACTAACGCCCTATATTCTCATCCTTTTTTGCTTGACCGCCATATCGATTACTTGTGGAGTTTTAGGAGGTAGATTTGCTTCCATCGCTTCTTCCGGTTTTGCTAAAAATTTAAGAAATGATTTATATAAAAAAATCAGCAGTTTCTCTTTTGAAAATATCGATCGCTTTCAAGCCTCTAGTTTAGTGACGAGAATGACCACTGATGTCAACAACGCTCAAATGTCGTTTGGCATGATCTTGCGTATCGTGATACGCGCTCCTTTGATGCTCATTTTTTCTGCGGTCATGGCGTTTATCACTGGGGGAAATATGGCGTGGATTTTTATTGTTACTATTCCAGTTATCGGTTTGATTTTTATATTTATTGCTCGCGCGGCCATGAAAATCTTTCGAAGAGTTTTCAAGCGTTACGATGCCCTAAATCAGTCGGTTCAAGAAAATGTCTCAGGCATACGCGTCGTTAAAAGTTTCGTTAGAGAAGAATATGAAAAAGAAAAATTCACTACCGCATCAAACAATATGGCTAAAGACTTCATCAAAGCGGAAAAGATTGTGGCTTTAATGAACCCGATGATGAACACCGCGATTCACGCAGTTTACTTGTTAGTTCTATATTTTGCCTCCACGATTATTTTTAAAACTGTTAAAGTTATCGGCCCTAATGAGTGGGAATGGGGTGAACTCAGCATCCCGCAAATGTCAGCACTACTCACGTATGGCATTCAAATTTTGATGTCGATAATGATGATTTCGATGATTGTCACCATGCTAATCATGTCTTTAGAATCCATTAGACGTATCGGAGAAATTTTAGATGAAAAACCCACGATTACTAATCCAGAAAACCCCATCACGACAGTTAATGATGGTTCAGTGGTTTTTGAAAACGTCGCTTTCAAATATAAAAAAGAAGCGGAACGTTACGCCGTTAAAAATATCGACATCAACATTGAATCTGGTCAATTTGTCGGCATCATAGGTTCTACTGGTTCGGGTAAAACGACTCTCGTTAACTTAATCTCTCGTCTTTATGATGTCACTCAAGGTACTCTCCTAGTGGGCCATCATAGTGTTAAAGAATACGATTTAAAAACATTAAGAGACGCGGTCGCCGTGGTTTTGCAAAAGAATTATTTATTTTCAGGGACCATTAGAAGCAATATGCATTGGGGTGATAAAAATGCGAGCGATGAAGAGATTATGGAGGCGATTAATATCGCGCAAATTAGCGAAGTCGTTACTTCTTCGGAAGGATTAGACCGCGTTGTCGAACAAGGGGGCGCTAATTTTTCTGGAGGACAAAAACAAAGGCTCTGTATCGCTCGAGCTCTTTTAAAGAAACCGAAGATTTTAATTCTAGACGATTCCACTTCAGCGGTTGACACTAAGACGGATAAAAAGATTAGAAAAGCTCTAAAAAAAGATTTACCTCATATTACTAAAATCGTCATCGCTCAAAGAATTAGTTCTATTGAAGATGCCGATCAAATCATCGTGATGGATAATGGTCAAATTGACGCCATTGGCACACATCAAGAACTTTTAAAAACTAATGAAATATATCAAGAAGTCTACACTTCTCAAACTCAGAAAGGAGAAAATTAGTATGGCTCGAAGAAGAAGGCTATCTGGCCGTCCTAAAAAAGGGACGATTAAGAGACTATTAAAAACTCTATGGGCTAATTTTAAGTTCGAATTAATTCTCTCCTTTCTCACCTTAATTGGCTCGATTCTCATCAACTTATCGGGAAGCGTTTTTGCTAACTTCATCACTCAGACCCTAACGGTCGCGATTGGGGAATATACGTCAGACAATACTGTAAACGCCTTTACGGGTTCATTCCGTATCTATTTATTTGAAGCGATTCCCGTTAACACTAATCTTTCGCAGCTAATCATCGCCTTAGCAATCACCTATGCAATTGGAGTATTTTGTTCTTACACTTGGAATAGAACGATGGCCATCGTCACCCAAAAATACATGAACTATTTTAGGATTAAGATGTTTTCTCATATGCAAAAACTTCCCATCAAATATTTCGACAGTAGTCAAAAGGGCGAAATTATGTCGCTTTACACCAACGATATCGACACGATTAGACAATTCATATCACAATCCTTGCCCAACATGGTGGCCACTGGTTTAACGATTATCTCTTCTTTGCTAGTGATGTTATCTTTCTCTGTTTGGATGACTTTAGTGGTTCTTGCCGGTACCGTTATCATATTTTTCAATACTAGATTCCTAGGCGGTAGAGCTTCTCGTTATTTCATCGCTCAACAAAAAAGTATTGGAAAAGTCGAAGGTAATATCGAGGAAAGTATCACGGGCTTAAAAGTTATCAAAGTCTTTACTCACGAAGCAGAGAGTTTTGAAGACTTTTCTAAACTCAATGAAGAGCTATGCAAAAACGCTACAACGGCGAATATTCACGGTAATATCATGGGACCGATCAACGGAAACATCGGTAATTTCATCTATGTTTTTGTCGCTTTAACCGGTTGTATCCTTTATGTCACTCCCGGAATGTATAACTTTTCCATCACCGGAGGATTTAAATTAATTACCGCTTCCACCTTCTATTCTTTACTAGTGTCCTTTTTAATGCTTTCTAGGATGTTTTCTAATAATGTCAATAACTTCTCCCAACAAATTACCTTTATCGTGATGGGAACCGCGGGAGCCTCCCGTTGTTTTGATTTATTAGATCAACCTATGGAAAAAGATGAGGGCTATGTCACCTTAGTCAACATTAAAAAGAACGCTGATGGTTCTTTTGTTGAAACGGAAGAAAGAACTAGAGACTACGCTTGGAAACATCCCCATAAATCTAATGGCACAGTCACGTATGCCGAACTTAAAGGCGATATTGTGTTAGACAAAGTCGACTTTAGTTATGACGGAGAAAAGAAAGTTTTAAAAAATGTTTCTGTCTATGCTCGTCCTGGCCAAAAGGTGGCTCTCGTAGGGGCGACAGGGGCAGGTAAGACCACAATTACCAATCTCATCAATCGTTTTTATGACATCGCTGATGGCAAAATTAGATATGATGGCATAAACATCAACAAAATCAAAAAAGATGATTTACGCCACTCCCTAGGGGTAATCCTTCAAGACGTCAATCTCTTCACGGGAACGGTCATGGAAAATATTCGTTATGGTCGACTTGACGCGACTGATGAAGAAGTTTATGAAGCGGCGAAGATCGCTAACGCTTACGATTTTATTACTCGTTTACCTCAAGGCTTTAATACTATTCTTTCTGGAGATGGCTCTAACCTTTCACAAGGTCAAAGGCAGCTGCTTTCTATCGCTCGAGCGGCGGTCGCTGATGCTCCCGTAATGATTCTTGATGAAGCGACTTCTTCTATCGACACCAGAACCGAAAGACTCGTCCAAGCGGGCATGGATGAACTGATGAAAGATCGAACGACTTTCGTTATCGCTCATAGGTTGTCCACGATTCAAAACGCCGATTATATTTTAGTTTTAGATAAAGGAGAAATTATCGAAAGAGGTAGTCACGAAACTCTCATCGATTTGAAAGGGACTTACTATCAACTCTATACTGGTGCTTTCGAATTAGAATAAAAAGAAATTAATGTTTGCTTATTGAAGTGGGGTTCACTAATTGACAAGTTAAAGATAGTTATGATTTGAGAAACCAGAAAAATTTGTACAGTGGTATAAAAAAGACCGAAAATTTCGCAGTTTTCGGTCTTTTTGTTCAAATTTCAACAAACATGAATAGTATATGATTTATTGGTTAGTGTCTACATAAAACTTCATAGAATATCGGATAATCCGAATTCTTAAAGTAATTTCCGTTTTCTATTAAAAAGCTGATTTTAGTCTAATAAGATATAATGAAATCTCCTGTAGGTAACAAAAAGGAGGTTTTTTATTTTTTATGCCACATTTAACTGAT
>DURD01000033.1 GCA_012837435.1 Erysipelotrichaceae bacterium | reverse complement strand
TGCATACTTGGTATACCGCTACTTGGTGCATCGACGCCTTTACATATCCAAATGGTGCTGAACAAGCTTCTATTTACTTAGATGCCGCGCCGAAAGTGGCTTTGTATAATAATAATGTAGGAGCAGTCCATTATTCAAATATGAAATTAAATGGCAGCGCTATTACTATTGTCGCTCCAAATTATTACACAGTTTCTTTTGATCAAGAAGGTTATGATGACCAACTTATTGAAGAAGGTTTAAAAGCTGTTGAACCTAGTACAGAGCCAATACAAGAAGGCTGCACATTTAATGGTTGGTATGTTGGTGATGAAGAATTTAATTTTGATACTCCAATCACTGAAGACATTGAATTAGTGGCGAATTGGGTCGATGAAAGAGCAATCGTTACATTTGCGGATTGTAATGTTCCTGCTCAAAAGGTTGTTAAAGGTCAATGTGCTACAAAACCTGATGACCCAGTCAAACAATGGAATACATTTGTAGGTTGGTATGTTGGTGATGAAGAATTTGATTTCACTACTCCAATTAGAAACAACATCACTATTACAGCTAGATGGGTAGAAACTGAAATCATTACCTCTAATGGCGTTAAATTAAATAAATTTGTTAACGTTAAGGGCACATCTGAAGTTTTAAATGCCAGTGACGATAACGAGTCTTTGAACTATCAAGGTGCTTGGGATAGTACTTTCTTAGTCACTGATCAATTTGATACAACTGCTACAGAATGGAAATTATCTGCACACTTTGAAAACGAACGACAAGGTGACGCAAATGACGTTGGCAACGGATTTGTCATTTATTTTGACGCTGATAATTACGTTAAGATTTATGCTCGTTGGAGCAATGTTGGTACCATTGACGGTATTCATTTCTTAGTACACTCTTACGGTCAAACTTCTGAAGTCTATCAAGTCGCTCGTGACCAATGGGGTGAAAACTTCTCAACTGCTGGTACGTTCTACGACAACTGGTCAGACTTTGGTGGCTGGTCCACAGATAGTCGTCAACCTATTGGCGATGATCAAACTGGTAACTGGCAGCACTTCAGAGCGGAATCAGAAGCCTTGTTGAACAAAGGGTTTAATTTAAGTTTGTATCGTGAAAGAACAACTTACAAAGAGCGCTTGGTCGATCGTTTCCAAATCGGTGTTACAGATACAGGAAAAGATGGCAAAGTTCACACATGGTATTCTTCCTCTATCAATATCGATGCCTTCACATGTCCATTCGGAGATGAAGATAGTGAATTTGCTGATGCTAAACCATTGGTTGGTTTCTGTAACTTCAGCGTTGGAGTTGTCAACATTAGCAACATTCAATTCAAAACTAATTTAGAACACACTGTTACATTTGATGTTGATGGTACAAAGACTAACGTCCAAGTTAAAGAAGGCTATCCGGTCGCTGTACCTGAAGATCCAACTAAAGCTGGATATATCTTTAAAGGTTGGAAATTAAATGGCGAAAACTATGATTTTTCTAAAGGTGTTATGACTGATGTCACATTAGTTGCGGCTTTTGAAAAAATCGTCGAACCTCCAAGTTCATCCTCTCAACCTCCATCATCTTCTAAAACTACCTCATCTTCTCAGACGTCATCACCTAAAGTTTCGTCCTCTTCTGTAAGTTCGTCTCAAACTTCTGAAGGGCCAGAAACCCCGACTAGGAAAGGCTGCTTTGGTTCTGTTTTTGGAACATCAGCTATTGTTTCTTTCTTAGTAATTGTCGGTGGTGTAATTATTGCTAAAAGCAAAAAGAAAGACGACTAGTTTTACGGATAATAATTTATAGACCTACACGAGAAAAGTGGATTTTACTACTGACAATCAAATCCATCAAAATAAATAGGCTATAACTATAAAAGTTTAGACCTCTCACACTTCAATCGTGGGAGGTCTTTTATATTTCCTAGTACAATGATGTTTTCTATGAGACGACAGTAGTTTTTTAATTTTTTATTTAGATGTTTTGAAATTTAACACTCGATGAAAGTAGAGACAAATTGAACTGAGTAGTGTATATTTTCTTTATGAGTAAAATGTCTTCTCTTTTTAATACAAAAAAGAAAAATATATACAATTTAGATGATAAAAAATTTTTTCTGGCCATGAAGGAAAATTGTCTTTTCCATTATAAAAATAATCCTCAATATAAAAAGATTCTCGATAAAATGAATTTCGATCCTAATTCACTAAAATCATATTCTGATCTTGAGAAAATTCCTTTTATTCCCACGCTATATTTTAAACATCACAACTTGTTATCTTTAAAGAAAAGTCGTTATTGGATTAAGGCCACCTCCAGTGGCACAAGCGATTATAATGTCTCTCGAATCGGACTAACTTTTACTGATTTGCTCCGTGGATGGAAAATGATTAAGAACGTTTTTTCATATCATCGTCTTTGGTCTATCAAGATGCATCGATGTATTATTTTTGGTTATGAACCTCATAGAAGCAATGAAAGAGCTATTGCTAAAACTGCCCATGGATTTACTTTTCTTTCACCTAGTTTAAGTAAAGATTACGCTATCAGGTGGACCAAAGATGGTTATCAAGTAGATTTAGATAATATAGAAATGAAATTAATTAAATATTCTAGAGGAAAAGTTCCAATTCGAACCCTAGGTTTTCCCGCTTATACCTATTTTTTGCTAAAACAAATGAAAGATAAAGGCATTAAATTAACCCTACCGAAAGGATCGATTATTTCTCTAGGTGGGGGATGGAAATCTTTTTATAAAGAAAAAGTTGATAAACAAGCCTTTTATAATTTAGTAAAAGAAGTTTTAGGCGTCGATGATAACCATATTTTTGAATTCTTCGGGGCCGTTGAACACCCTATTTTATATACCGATTGCCGTTATCATCATTTTCATATCCCCAACTATTCTAGGGTTATCATTCGCGATGTGGAAACTCTTAAGCCCGTTAAAAATGGAGAAGTAGGGTTGATCAACTTATTGACACCCCTGAGTATAGGGACACCTCTTTTATCAGTGATGACTGATGATTTAGGCATTCTTCATGAAGAACCATGTCCTTGTGGAGAAAAATCCCCTTATTTAGAAATACTAGGAAGAAGTGGCGTAGAAGATATCATAACTTGTGCCGCGAATGCGGAAGAATTTCTCAAGGGGGAAGAGCCATGATTTTATATAAAGGAAAAGTGTTTGATAACGATAAGCAAGAACAATTGATATCGTCTTTAAGAGAAGAGATGTTTTTAACGTTACAAAAAAACGATCGTCCTTCTTATTTAGAGGTTATCGACGCTTGTGATAAGTTGTATAAAAGAGTGATAAATCATGAGTTCGACGGTGTCGTTTTGCCTCTACTGTCTAGTTTAAACATTCCTTATTCTTTTTTGGATAGATATGCGAGACATTTTTCAAAAGATGAATTATTGAAAAAAATTGATATTGAGTTAGGGGAATTAAAAGAAGGTGTGTTACCTCTTAATGAAAACAATTTACGCTTTTATGAACCACTCGGAATATTGTTTCATATTGCCGCCGGTAATGTTGACTTGCTTCCAGCATATAGTGTCATTGAAGGCCTATTAGTGGGCAACATTAACATTTTAAAATTGCCGACCGGCGATAAAGGTTTATCAATTCTTCTATTAAGAGAACTTATTAAAGAACAACCGAAATTAACAGATTATATCTATGTATTTGATGTCCCGAGTACTGAAATTGAAACTGTCAAAAAACTATCTTCTTATGCTGACGCTACCATCATTTGGGGAGGAGATAAGGCCCAGAAAGCCGCCAGACAATTCGTAGACATCCGCTCTTCTATTATTAGTTGGGGGCATAAGATTTCATTCAGTTATGTAGATTTAAAAGTTAAGGATGACGAACTAGAAGCTCTGTGCCATTCTATTTGCTCGAGCAATCAATTGCTCTGCTCTTCCACCCAAGGCATTTATGTTAACACTGATAGCGTCGACGATTTGCACACTTTAGCGGGAAGATTATTACCAATTTTCTATAAGGTTAGTAGAACGACTAAGACTTTGCCTTTAACGATGAAAGCTAAAAATAGCATTTTAGTTTACAACGAAAAACTCGAGGGAAATGCGAATAATGTTTATTCCAAAGGCGGTGTTTCTATCATCGTTAAAGACGACCAAGAACTTGAACTATCGTTCTTATATCAAAATCTTTGGATTAAAGCTTTAAAATCTGACGACATCATAAAAGTTTTGAAACCATACAAAAACTTATTACAAACTGTCTCTATTAATTCGAACATAAAAAGCAAAAAAACCATTATCAATTATCTCGCTAGAGCGGGTGTGACTAGGATTACCGCTTTAGGTGATAACTCTCGCATTATTTCAGGAGAAAGTCATGATGGTGAATATCCTTTGAGACGATATCTTAGAATAGTTGAAAGTATTAAATGACTCTTTTAAAACTCATCAACTGATTAAAACTAATAGCGATTTCAATGTATTTTATTTAACGACAAACTCGCTTTTTGTTCAGGATTATTTCGTAAAATGTTATTCTAGTGTTAGGCATTTTATTCCATGAAAGAAAAGATTTTTTTTATCAATAAGTTGAATAGTGTGGAATTGCTTCGCACGAGTACTCTAAATCGAGGCAACCATCCATTTATCAATCGTTTTTTTAACGAAAGTGAATTATTAAATTATATTTTAGAAAAGCGCGCATTATTTCTAAAAGGAACCTTTATTTTTGGTGAAGATATTACTGGTACCATCATGAAGGCTCTTAAAGACGAACAAATACCATATGAAGACGCTCAAAATTTAAAAGGATCGATGGAAAGCTATGAACAATGCGTCGTTAGAGAAGTGGTTAAATCGATGGAAGAAACTCTGAGTGACGATTTTAAATTAAAAAAAGAAATCTTAATAAAGACTTACACCAAATATCAAGACTATAAAAAAGAACACGATTTATACGATAAATTTGATGTAATTCGTTATTTGTTATCTATGGATTGGAATAAAAAGTTTAAACAAATCGTAGTGTTTAAAGAATTTCCGTTAACTAAAACCCAAAGATTGCTTTTAGAAACAGCGTTTGAAAATATTATCGAAGAATCGCTAAAAACTTATGTAAAAAACGATCAATCCAAGATTAAGAGAATTATTAAAGCTTATGGCTCAGTCAATGAAATAAACCAAGTTTTTAACATAATAAATGATGACTACATTCCTCTAGGCCAATGTCAGATTGTTTTAATCAATCCCTTGGATGTACATCAAATAATTAGTAAGGTCGACTATCTCTCCTCTTTGAGCGAAAAAAAGATTAATATCACCTATCGATTCGGCTATCCACTTTTGTTAACTAGGCCAGGGCAGATGCTTCTAGCGATTAAAAAATTGTATTTAGGTCTTTACGGCGTCGATGCTTATAACTATTTGTTTGAATCGAGATTTTTTAATAAGCATTTAATCGCTGAGGGATTAAGTGACAAGTGGTGGTCCTCTTTTAAAAAGTATGTCGGCTGGCTTAGATTATCATTTGAAAAAGAAACGGAAATTACCGCGATGTATGATGAAAAAGAAATGTTTGATGCTTTGAATAATTTTAACAGCGACATTAAACAAGGTATCCCACATTTTATTAATAAATATTGTTCAGTTTCGAATAATTCTATCGATCAAAAAGTTTCTAAGGCTATTGAGGATACTTTTGCTCTACTAAAAAAATATGACTTAGACAATTCTAAGATTATCGATATTTTGCTCAACAAAAACATCGCTCCAACTTTAAGCGCCCCTCACGCTTTACATATCACAACACTAGACTATGCTTTTGAATCTAATAGAAAATATACTTTCATTGTTGGATTGTCGAGCGATTATCCTGGAAGAGCTTCAGAAAATAGCTTAATCTTCGACGAAGAATATTTAAAAATCGATGAGAAGGGATATTATTGCTCTTCGCAAATCGTTAAAAGAAAAGAACAGTTGCTATCTAATTTTGTCTCTATTTCAGGCGAGACTTATCTAACCTATCCTTTTTTCCGTCTTTCAGATCAAAAAGATCTCAACCCTTCTACTTTTATCTCTAACCTACTCACAAAACATTCTTTAGCCGAGGAAAAAGGTTTTGGTGATGACAAATTGAGTCAACTTCACTATTTAATAAACGATTATCAAAGTAATTATCTGGTCCGTAATGATTTAGCCGAAGTAAAACATCCAAAATATGACTACTCAATTTTGCGGAAGAAAAAATTCAGCCCTTCGCAAATCGCTAATTATTTTTTTGGCAATAAGTTACTTTTTATTCTCAGTGTTTTGCTCAATATCAACATCGATGATGACAGCGATCCTTTTGAGATTATTCCTGCCTATGAAAAAGGCAATTTGCTACATACTGTTTTAAAAGATTATCAAGAAGGAGACGATAAAAATCGTGTTAGATTAAGAGCCCGACAGTTATTCGATAATTTTACAAAGAAGAAACCTTCGGATTTAAAAGATAACGTTTTAGACCTTGAAGACAATTTTATGAGAGGTTTAGAAAATCTTTTAGCTATGGATTTAGGAAAACAAGCGGAATGCGAAAAATATTATGAAGGAACGATTAAGGGCATGTTTTTTGGTGGGACTCCCGACCGCATCGCCGTCATCAATAATAAAAATGTTTTAATCGATTATAAAACGGGAACTCATTCAAAGCACGATGTCACTAATTTAGAAACATTTATTCAAGGCTTAATTTACGCTGAATTAGTTACTCAAAAAAGTCACAGATGGAAGAAAATTGATGAGATATGGTTTATTTATCCTTATGAAGCGGAAGATAAACGAATTATGAAAATTGCTTGTGATGAAGCGGCAAAAGAAACGCTTTATCGCTGTATTGAAACCATAAAACAACTGATTATTTCAGGTGATTTTTCAACGGTAATCGAAGAAGAAGATGATTTAGCATTTAAATATACTTCTCAGTATGAATACTTATCTTCACTCTATGAAAAACTAGTGAAAGGAAGGGAAAACGAAGATGGCGCTGAGTGATATAGAGGCTAGACGAATTATCGTTAGTAAGCTAAAAAAGAATATTTTTGTAGTCGCGGGCGCTGGGTCTGGCAAGACGACGATTTTAATCACTCGCATGGTTAGAATGGTGGAAGAGGGTTTTGACATCACCAAATTTTGCACGATTACTTTCACGGTTAATGCCGCTGCGGAATTTTTAAATAAGTTTAGAAGCGAACTACAAAAAAGAAGCATTCAAACTATGGAGGAATATAGTAAAGATGAGCACACCCTATTACCCCCTCCTACCGATCTTTCGCGTAGTCGATGTTTAGAAGCCCTAAAAAATATCGACTTAGCCTTCATGGGAACAATTGATTCTTTTTGTCAACTCCTCGTCTCAGAGCATCCTTACGAAGCTAGAGTCCCTTCTTCTTCTACGGTTATTTTAGACGAAGAATTAGCCATTCTTTACCAAAAAGAATTCGATAACATCATCAATCGAGTAGGCCTCTATGACGATAGTGATTTACAAAAATATTTAACGGATTTTTTAAAGATAAATGAAAGACCTTCATCTACCTTTCAAAATGCGATTAATGAGGTAATCAATGCTTCTTGTTTATCGATTCAATATCAACCTTCTTATAGTCCTAACATCAAGTTAGAAGAAAAGTATGAACAAATCATCTCCATTTATCGAGAAGATATCGTTAGTGATTTGCGCGAACTTTATCAATATTGCGAAGCTGCTGTTAATTTTCCTATCGATACCGAACTTTACGAAAGAAGCCAAAAGGCCTGGAAAGAATTTGTAAAATACAAGGCGTTTTTATTAGGGTCTTGGGATATAAATAAACTAACCTTCATAGCGAGAAAAATGCGGATATTATTAACCGGAATAATTTTTAGCGATAATCCAGAACTTTATATCACTAAGCCGTTTAAAACATTTAAAATTGGAAAAAGCAAACTTGGAACTACACAAAAATTTGATTGCTTTAGATGTCGACTAGATAAAGAAGACTTCAAAGAAATCATGTTATTCGAAGAAGAAGTCAATAATTTAACATATGACTATTCTTTGCCTTTTTTAGCAAGAGCCTCTTCTTTGATTCAACAAAAATTCAAAAAAGAAGGCAAGCTGTCATTTAATCAATGGCTCTTATGCATCAAAGAACTGTTAGAGGACGATAAAGATAAAAACGCCGGAAAATTAATAAATCATATTACAGATCGTTATCAATACTTTATGCTCGATGAATCGCAAGATACTTCTCCATTTCAAACGACGATCTTTGAACTACTGACTGAACAAAATAAAGGTAAATGTACTTTGTTTATTGTTGGTGATCCTAAACAATCTATCTATCGATTCCGTGGGGCGGATGAAGAAACCTATCTCAGAACAAGGAGCAAATATCACGCGATTAAAACTGTTGAAGAGGCTGATTGCTATGATGATATTCAAGTGGAACTTTTAAGAAATTTCCGTTCCAGTAAAGAGATGAAACAGTATTTCAATGCGACTTTTAAGGACTTAGCCAATTATGAGCAAATTGAAATACCCGAAGATGAAGAAGGTCATCCTTTCAGCAGTGGAGCGTATAAGTACGAGCCTTCTCATCTAGTCGACATCATTATCGGAATGATAAACAATAGTCATTATCAAACTTACGACCGCGCGAAAAAAGGCTTTCGAACTTTAGAATATCGGGATTTCATGGTGATAACGCATAAAAAAAATCATCAAAAAGAGGTCGTTGAAGCCTTCAGCGAAAAAAATATTCCTTTCTATTTAGAAGGAAGAAACGATGTTTCCCGATATGAATTGGTTAAGTCAGCCTATGCCATATATGCCTACGTTACTCATTTAGATCAAGCGACATTTATTAACCTATTAACCTCATCATTCATCGGTTTATCACCTGAAGAAAGCTTAATGATAAGCAGAGATAATAACTTTATTCCTTTAATTGAAAATAAAGAAAAACAAATCGATTTCATCAATCAATTAGTTCGCGAAATTGACTCATTTACACCTCTATCTTTGTATCATCGAATTGTGGAAAATATCGGTTTATTTAGTTTTGAAAAAATCGAAAAAATTGATTATTTGTTTTTCATTGAAGAAAAGATTAAAGAAGCGCTCAGTGCTTCCGCTATTTCTTCACTAGAAGATGGAGAATTATTTTTGAGAGATTATTTAGCTTCGAGTATTGAAAGATATTCGTCTATTTCTTTTAAGCCCAATGCTGTTTATCTAGCAAATTTGCACAAGGTAAAAGGTCTAGAAAGCCCAGTGGTGTTTCTCGTTACCGCGAAACAAATGACTTCTCAACCGACGTTTAGATTAAATTTTTTAGAACAAAAAAGCTATTTATTTAAAATGGCAAGGATGGAAGGAGTGGCTTCCATTCACCTACTGAACGCTGCGTCAGATCTCTTTAAAGAAGAAAGCGAAAAAGAAAAAGAAATGCTAAAAAAAGAAGAAGAGCGCTTGCAATATGTGGCCGCCACTAGGGCAAAAGATTACTTGTTTGTTCCGAATGATGGTCGGGGTTGGAAAACTCTACCGGTTGAACAAGATTTTAATTTACTAGCTAGAAAAGAAGAAGATGCGATAGAGCCAATCGTTAAAAAACCATTTAAATATTTTGATATCAATTTTAATTTCGATAATCGTCAGACCTATATTTTGAAAAAACCAAGCAGTTTAACCAATGAATACAAGATCCAGAAGGCCAGTGAAGAAACCGTCGCTGATATGAGCGATGTTCAAATAGATTCTGAAGCGACAATCATCGGTACGATTGTCCATAGGCTAATGGAAAGAATCGCTCTATCTTTACCTCATAAAATTGAACAAGAAGATGTGGTCAGCACCATTTTAAGCGAATATAACTTACAGACAGATTCAACTTATGAAGATATTTTAAATAGTGTTTTCGAAACGATTGTTTTTAAACACGGATATGAACAAGAATTAGGAAACGCTCCAACAGATATTTATCGCATATTATTGGAAGCTCAACAAATTATATGTGAAGTACCATTTTGTTATAAAGAAGATAACGTTTTAGTAAATGGCTTTATTGATTTAGTGTATCTAGATGAAAACGGCTATCACATCATCGATTATAAAACTGATGCACTGTTAGGGGAACATCAAGCCCAACTAGACGCTTATATCAAAGCATTAAAAGTTTTGTTTAACATCGAAGCGGACGCGAAAATTTATCACATCAAGATCAAATAGTAGGACTTAATCTTTTCTTTTCCTTAGAAAAAGTAATAATATGACTAATATGAAGACCATTTTTTTAGCAGGCGGTTGCTTCTGGGGCGTAGAAAAATATTTTTCTTTAGTTAAAGGTATCGTAAATACCGAAGTAGGCTATGCCAATGGAACGATGCATAATCCTCGATATGAACATTTAAAACAAGGTTTAGATGATGCTGCGGAAACTGTCAAAATTGAATACGATGAGGAAGTCATCTCTTTAGAGAAGATTTTAGAATTATATTTAAGAATAATTAATCCATATTCCATAAGCAAACAAGGCGGAGATGTAGGTGTACAATACCGTACTGGCATTTATTACCTAAATAAAGATGAAAAAGATCGAATTATCAATTATCTCGATAAAAAGATTGAAGGACTTTATCGAATAGAAGTCAAATTACTAGATAAATATTTTAAAGCCGAAGATTACCATCAGAATTATTTAGATAAGAATCCTGGAGGATATTGTCACATTGATATGTCGAAATTAAAAAAAGATGAACTAAAGTAATTCCATTATAAAAAAATTAAAGAAGAAAACGTCTTAACGGTTTTTATCGAAAAATCACTTTTTAGTATTTGCTTATTATTTCATTAATAAGATTGCAAAACAATCGAGGTTTTATTAGAATAATAGCGTTTGGGGTCGTACTGGTTTCGACCGGGAACGGTTAGTCTCTAACTGCAGTCGAGTGATGACGTTATCATCGAAACAAAAATAACTAACAATAGTTATATGAGAGCTCCTAGAGCTCAAGCACTCTGCTTAGCTTAATTTAGCTTCCAAAATTGGATCCGACGCCTAGCGCCGGGCAGAGCATCCCCTAAGGTTTTATCCTTTCACGCTTAGTCAGGGTGTCATAACAAAAGGATAGGTGTTCGGAGTCGATAAGTTACCGGCACTGAAAACGTTTATCTCGCACGTTCTAATTTGTCGATATATGAAGACGTGTTAAATCACAATATCGTCTAAACTGTAGATGTTATTGAAGAACCTTCTTGGGACAGGAGTTCAATTCTCCTCGACTCCACCAAAAAGCGAATTACGTTAACAGGCGTTAATTGATAAGTTGCCTTGTACTGGCAACATTAAAACCATGAAATAGGAGGAACTATAATTCTTAGTACAAAAGAGTTATTAGAAAACAAGATGAAATACACAAAAGACGTAGAAAATATGTGTAAAGTTCGCTGTGGTGCGAGCCATGGATGTGCACCGATTCCTGAAGAAGGTAAATGGGTCTATTCCAAAGAAATTAAAGATATCAATGGCTTAACACATGGTGTCGGTTGGTGTGCGCCTCAACAAGGGGCTTGCAAACTGACTTTAAACGTTAAAAATGGCATTATTGAAGAAGCCTTAATCGAAACATTAGGGTGTTCTGGCATGACGCATTCTGCGGCTATGGCTAGCGAAGCCATCGTCGGAAAAACGTTACTAGAAGCTGTCAATACTGACTTAGTTTGCGATGCGATTAATACCGCGATGCGCGAATTATTTTTACAGATTATTTATGGTAGAACACAAAGTGCTTTTTCAGAAAATGGTCTGCCTATCGGCGCGGGTTTAGAAGATTTAGGTAAGGGTTTAAGAAGCCAAATCGGCACTGTTTATTCCACAAGAGAAAAAGGCCCTAGATACCTCGAATTAACCGAAGGTTACATCACTTCCTTAGCCCTGGATAAAAACGATGAAATTATCGGATATGAATATTTAACGCTGGGAATATTCGCTGATTTGATGAAAAAAGGCTTAAAAGCTGAAGAAGCTTTAGAAAAAGCTAAAGGCCAATATGGTCGTTATAAAGATGGTGTCAAGTTCATTGACCCCCGCAAAGAATAGGAGGAAAGTAATATGGCATTATTCGAAGGTTATGAGAGAAGAATTGCTCAAATCAATAAATGTTTAAACGAAAATGGTATTGCTTCACTTCAAGAAGTAGAAAAGATTTGCAAAGACAAAGGTCTAGATGTTTATGGCATTGTTAAAGATATTCAAAAAATTTGTTTTGAAAACGCTTGTTGGGCCTATATGGTCGGAGCGGCTTTAGCCATTAAAAATAACGCTAAAAACGCGGTGGAAGCCGCAAAATGGATTGGCGTTGGGTTACAATCTTTTTGTATCCCTGGTTCGGTTGCCGATGATCGTAAAGTTGGATTAGGCCACGGCAATCTGGGGGCTATGCTATTATCTGAAGAAACCAAGTGTTTCTGCTTTCTAGCAGGTCACGAATCTTTCGCCGCGGCAGAAGGGGCCATTGGCATTGCTAAAAAAGCCAATGTCGTTAGAAAAGAACCACTGAGAGTCATCTTGAATGGTTTAGGAAAAGATGCCGCTAAAATTATTTCAAGGATCAATGGTTTTACTCATGTTGAAACCGTATTTGATTATTTTACTGGCAAGGTAAAAGTCGTAAAAGAAACAAAATATGGCAATAATCCCGATCGTTTAGCGGTCAAGTGTTACGGTGTTGATGATGTCAGAGAAGGTGTAGCGGTCATGCACCTTGAAGGTGTCGATGTTTCTATTACTGGTAACTCTACTAATCCCACTCGTTTCCAACATCCTGTTGCTGGAACCTATAAAAAAGAATGCGTTGAACTAGGTAAAAAATATTTCTCCGTCGCTTCTGGTGGTGGAACCGGTCGAACGCTTCATCCTGACAACATGGCAGCTGGCCCAGCTTCCTATGGCATGACTGATACGATGGGTAGAATGCATTCTGATGCCCAATTTGCTGGTTCTTCTTCTGTACCCGCTCACGTTGAAATGATGGGCTTAATCGGTATGGGCAACAACCCCATGGTCGGTGCTACTGTCGCGGTTGCGGTCTCTGTATCCCAAGCCTTAACGAAATAAAATTGATATTAAAATGATATTGGATTATATTATTTATTAACAATATAGGAATTGCATTCCATTATTGTGTTTATGATTGACTTTTTAAAGATACTTAAATTTAAAATAGAAACCCCTGAAGCTTATGGTTTATTTGGCGCTCCAAACTTTAGGGGGGACTGATTAAAAATCCTCCAAAGTTAAAGGGGGACCGTATTAGGTCGGAATTATAATTTTCCGGCCTTTTTATATGCCCCTCTTTTGCCTCTGGGCCTCTTTT
>DURD01000006.1 GCA_012837435.1 Erysipelotrichaceae bacterium | reverse complement strand
GGAGATCGAAAAAGAATCAATCTCGGTTTGTTCGATGACGCCGGTGGAGCGGTTTACGCTAATGCGTATCAAAACACTTCAATCAACGATGAACTAGTGACAGAAATGAAGAAGTGGGGTACTAATGTTCGCGTCCGCGGTGCCGCATATTTCGATGAATATAATAAATCGATGACGATTAAAATTCACTTTATCGATTTGCTCCCCCCCGATGAAATAGAAAAAGATAAAAGCGAAAAGAAACGCGTCGAATTACACTTGCATTCGAACATGTCGGCTATGGATGGTATCAACCATGTCATTGAATATGCTAGATACGCTAAGGCGTTAGGTCATAAAGCCATGGCGATTACTGATCACGCAGTCGTTCAAAACTTTCCTTATGCTCAAGAAGCCAGCGAAAGAACCGGTATAAAAATGCTTTATGGCGTGGAATTTTATATGGTTGATGATGTTTTGAGTTACATCAAAAATCCCACAGATATTGAGTTAAATAAAGCTAAATACGTGGTCTTAGACTTAGAAACGACAGGTTTAAATTGCTATTACGACCGCATTATTGAGTTTGGCGCGGTTCGAATTGAAAAAGGCGTTACTGTGGAAACGATAGACATTTTGATTAACCCTGAAAGGAAATTGCCTAAAAAGATTATTGAAATTACCAACATCACCGATAAAATGCTTGAAAAACAACCTACTATTGAGGAAGTACTACCCAGAATTTTGAACTTTATTGGCGACGCTATATTAGTCAGTCACAATGCTGATTTTGATTTTTCTTTCTTGCAGCACGCTCTAGAAAGATGTGGAATGAGGAAATTGAATAATCCAGTGATAGATACTTTATCCTTATCGCGTTACTTATTCCCTGAATCCCGCAATCATCGTTTAGGAAGTTTGTGCCGCAACATGGATGTTAATTACGATGAAGATAGTGCTCACCGTGCGGATTACGATGCTCGTGTGCTGAATGAGGTTTGGCAGCCCATGCTCGTCATGCTGACAAAACAAAATCATAACTTGTTGCATTCTGATTTAGCTAATTTAGAAACCCCCCTATCTCTTTTAAAACATATTAGGCCGACGCACATTGTTGCCTTAGCGAAAAATAAAATGGGTCTAAAAGCCTTATACAAATTAGTTTCTTATTCTCATGTTGATTACATCGCTGAAGTACCAAAGATTCCGCGTCGTGAAATACAAAAATTGAGAAAAGATCTCATCATTGGTTCTGCTTGTTTTAATGGAGAAGTGTTTAAAACCGCTACTTATTATGGAGATGAAGCTCTGAAGGAAGCTATGTCATTTTATGACTATATTGAAATTCAACCTCTAGAAAACTACTCCCACCTCCTGAATATGGGCGAAATGGATGAAGAAGAATTGTTAACCCATATTAAGGATATTGTCCGTTGTGCGGAAGAACTAAAAATCCCTGTCTGTGCAACAGGTGATGTACACTATGTGACAAAAAAACATAAGATTTTTAGGGATGTGTACATATATGCGAAAGGTATTGGAGGTGTCAATCACCCTCTCAATCCTTGTAATCGCAATAAGTTTCCACCTTTTGAAAATCCTAATCAACATTATCGTTCGACGGATGAAATGTTGGAATGCATGGCCTTTTTAGGTCGAGAAAAAGCTATTGAAGTGACAATTACTAATACCAACGCTATTGCCGACATGATTGAACCGATTGTTCCAGTTCCTACCGATCGTCTTTACACTCCAAAAATTGAAAATAGCGAAAATCTTTTGAAAGAAATGTGTTATAAAAAAGCCCACGAATTATACGGCAATCCCTTACCAGAAATCATTCAAACGCGCTTAGACAAGGAGTTGAATGGAATTATCTCTAATGGTTATTCCGTCATCTACTATATCGCTCATTTAATTGTTAAAAAAGCTAACGAAGATGGCTACATTGTCGGTTCTCGTGGTTCGGTTGGTTCTTCTCTAGTGGCCACGATGGCCAACATTACCGAGGTTAACCCACTCGCTCCTCATTATCGTTGCCCTAATTGCCAGCATTTAGAATGGACGAGTGAAACGATGCCTCAATACCGTTCAGGCTATGACCTGCCTGATAAGAATTGCCCTATTTGTGGCACACCGATGGTGCACGATGGGCAAAATATTCCTTTTGAAACTTTTCTAGGTTTTAATGCGGAAAAGACTCCAGATATAGATTTAAACTTTCCAGGTGATTATCAAGCAAAGGCTCATGAATATACAAAAACTTTGCTCGGCGAAGACAATGTTTTCCGCGCGGGAACCATCGAAACTGTCGCCGATAAAACTGCTTTTGGTTTCGCTCGTGGCTTTATAGAAAGAACTTATGAAGCCCAAGGAATGAACAAAGAAGATATCGCTAACGCTTTGGCGGTTTATCCGAAAGCTAAAATAGCTTATCTCGCTTCTGGCTGTATCGATGTCAAACGAACCACGGGTCAACATCCAGGAGGAATCGTGGTAATTCCCACCGATTACGCAGTGTATGATTTTACTCCCGTTCAATATCCTGCCGATGCCGTAGATTCCAGTTGGAAAACCACTCATTTTGATTTTAATTCTCTCCACGATACGGTTCTTAAACTCGATCTTTTAGGACACGTTGACCCTATGGCTCTTAAGATGATGTCGGATGCCACGGGTGTGAAGATTGAAGATATCCCCATGAACGATAAGAAAGTTTTATCTTTGTTTTCTTCCACTGAAGCCTTGAATATGGAGCATGATTATACCAATGCAAAAACTGGGGCTTTAGCAATTCCCGAATTTAATACCGAATTCGTTAGAGGTGTTTTAGAAGAAACTAAACCTAAATCATTTTCTGATTTAGTAATTATTTCCGGATTAACGCACGGCACTAATGTGTGGCAAGGAAACTCTGAAGATATCATTAAAAATAACCAAGCAAATTTACAAGAAGTTATCGGTTGCCGTGATGATATTATGACCTATCTCATCGGTAAGGGCATAGCGAGCAATATCGCTTTTAGCATTATGGAAGATGTTCGGAAAGGTCGAGGTTTAAAAGACAATTATCTCGAAATAATGAGGGCTAACAACGTCCCAGATTACTATATTGAATCATGCAAAAAGATTAAGTATCTATTCCCTAAAGGTCACGCTGTTGCCTATGTCACCATGGCGGTGAGAGTAGGGTACTTCAAGGTTTATTACCCCTTAGAGTTTTACGCCACGTTCTTTTCTGTTCGCAGCAAGCAATACGATATCCATACGATGATTAAAGGAAAGGACGCTATTATCAGTAAAATTGAAGAACTGAGAACAAAACAAAGATTTTCTAATGAAAAACTTTCTCCTAAAGAATCAGAACAACTCAAAACTTTAATCAATGCTTTAGAAATGGTTCAAAGAGGTTATCATTTTTCTAATATCGATTTATATCGTAGCGACGCCACTAAATTTATTGTAGATTATGAACATAATTCTCTCATTCCCCCTTTTATTACCATTGATGGTCTAGGCGAAATTAACGCTCTTTCAGTCATCGAAGAAAGGAAAAATGGTGAATTTTTCTCAAAGGAAGAATTGTTGAGGAGGACCAAACTAACAACTACCAATGTTCAAGATTTAGGGGAGATGGGAGTTTTGGATTCTTTAAGTGAAAGCGATCAACTATCGCTATTTGATTTTTAATTCGGGAAGTAGCACAGTTTGGTAGTGCGCTTGGTTCGGGACCAAGAGGTCGTGGGTTCAAATCCCATCTTTCCGACCATTAAATCAAGTCCTCTCCTAGACAAAATTGTGTTTAGTAAGAGGTTTTTCGTTATTTATAAATAAAATTGGTACACATTAGCGATATTGTTCATAACGAAATGCAGATTAACAGATATTTTTAGTGCTAAAAAAGAAGAAAATAAGCAAAAAAACCGCATCATTTATGATAAAAAACATGAGTTTTATATTAAAAATGTTGTGCTATAATCTTGGTTTTTTATAAATTGTTGTTTGCGCATTAAAATCTCTCTATTCCCCTTAAATCTATATATATTTATATAAGGAAAAGAGCTTTTTTATGTTTTCTTGATAAACAAAAAATGCAAATTTCATTTTACTTATTTTTTTAATAGGTGTATGGTAGAGATATCATATTATAACGTGCCCACTTTTATGCGAGCACGAGAAAGGAGAAAAAATATGAGAAAAAACAGCAAATCATTACTTGGATTAGTTGTTGCGACAGCTCTTGCTTTCGGCTCTCTTTTTGGTTGCGGCCCGACACCACCATCTAGCTCAGCTCCATCCACTAGTGTGCCGCCTAGCGTCAGCACGTCGTCTGTTGCTCCATCCACGAGTAGTGTTGCAGAAGTTACGGCGACTGGAATCTCAGTTACCACGAATCCAACAAAAATTAGTTATTTCGTGGGTGATGAAGAAGTTGATGCAAGTGGTTTGGTAGTTACACTTACTTATTCTGATAACTCAACTAGAGTATTAGAAGCCAACGAGTACACTCTGAGTGAACCAGATATGTCTGCTGCTGGTCAAAAGACAATTACGGTAACTTATGGTAACTTGACTACCACATTTAATATTACTGTTGTTGCTGTAGACCTAGTTGGAATTCAAGTTTCTGCTCAACCAGACAAAGTTGAATACGAGCGCAACGAAGATTTGGACTTAACTGGTTTAGCTATTGCTGGCGTCTACAATAACGGAGACACGGAAGATGTTACGGGAGATTGTACATTCTCCGATGTTGACATGAGTACGTCAGGAGATAAAGAGATTACTGTGACGTATGGAACATTCACTGTCACATTCGTCATTACTGTCAAAGTTCCAACTCAAGTAAAAGTTGTCATTCAAAGTTATCCAACAAAAACCTATTATTACATCGGTGAAACACAAACTAACGAAGGTTTGAAGATAGCTTGGTTAATGTCTGATGGTTCATACGAAGACATTCCTTCTACCCAATACAGCGTCAGCTCATTTGATACGAGCGCTGCTGGTCAAAAGGAAGTTACCGTCACAGTTGGAGATGCTCAAGTTAGATACAATGTCTACGTGGCTGGTCCAGTTCAGTATACATACAATAGTTATACTGCTGTTTCGCCATCTAACTGGAATGAACTAACATATCAAGATGCTAATGATACTCAAATCATGAACTACATCTCTGGTTCTTTCTTCTCATTCGATTTTGCTTACGATCATGATGGTGAAATTATTCCTGGTGGATACCAAGTCCAATACAACGCTGTCAGCGCTGTTGAAGACGTCACCGCAACTTATGCAGGCGATCCAAAGTATGCAGTTCCTGCAACCGCTGAAAAAGGTTTTGCCTATAAGTTCACATTAAGAAATGATCTTAAATGGGATGATGGCACAGCAATTAAAGCCGAGGACTTTGTCTACACGATGAAGGAACAAGAAAACCCAGATTTCTTTAACTACCGTGCGGATAGTTTCTACAATGGTGCGACAGTCATCCATAACGCCAAGAACTATTTATTCCAAGGCCAAGATGGTTACTTTGGCGCCAGAACTTACGCTAAGGCTAAGTATGGTGAAGAACTCTATAAAGCAGAAGATGACGCAGATTATTACTTCAGATCTTATACTTTAGATTGTTACGAAGGCGAATGGTCACGTGGAGAAAACAACGCAGTCGTTAACTGGTTCTTAGGAAATAACCCAGACTATTACGATTATGTTAAAAACTATGGCGTATTCATTATTCCTTATCTTTTAAGCGCTACTGCCATGTCTGCAGCTGAATGTATAGCAGCTTCAGCCGCTCTTGATCAAAAATCATTAGCGGAGATTAAAGCTGATTCTGCACTAAATGACCTTTGGGAAGAAATTCTCGGTTTCTGGCAAACAGATCCAAACGAAGAATTAGACCTTTTAGTTGCTTACATATTAAATCCTCCAGTTTCATTCGATGATGTCGGCATTTTCGTCGGTGACAATGATTACGAATTAGTCCTTGTTCTTGATAAAGTGCTTAACATCTTTAAAGAAGATGGCGTTAGTCTGTCTTACAAGGCAGCTTACAACTTCTCTTCATTGCCACTTGTTAAAAAGGATTTATATGAAGCTAATAAAGTTGAACCACAACTTGAAGGAGGTTTGTGGACATCCAAATATAATTCCTCAGTGGCCTCAACTGCTTCTTGGGGACCATACAAACTGAGTTATTTCCAAGCTGGTAAACAATACATTTTGGATAGAAACCCACATTGGTATGGTTACAACATGGATGTCTACCGCGGTCAATATCAAACACAGAGAATTGTTTGTGATACCATTAGCCAATGGAATACTGCTTGGTTAGCATTCCAAAACGGCGATCTCGCTTCTATTGGTATCGATGTCTCTATTGCCGCTGATTATAAAAATTCAAGTAGAGCGGTCTTTACTGCTGATGACTTCGTTTCGTCGTTACAGTTACAATCTGATGTTGAATCTCTGATAGAACGCAGCGATTCTGATCACAACAAAATTCTTTTGAAATACAAAGATTTCCGTCAAGCTATCTCTCTAGGTATCGATCGTTTAGCCTATACTCAAAGATGTACCACATCTTCATTACCAGGCTTTGGTCTATTCAATAGCATGCACTATTACGACGTTGAAAATGGTGGTGTTTACAGAGATACTGATTTCGCTAAAGAAGTTTTATGTAACGTCTACGGTGTTGATGTTGAAGAATTTGAAAGTCTAGATGATGCACATGAATCAATCACTGGCTATAATTTAGATCTTGCTAAACAATTATTAGAACAAGCTTATGCCGCTGCACTCGCCGCTGGCGAAATTACTGCGACGGATAAAGTCGTTCTCACTGTGGGAGCTTCTGTGGATAGCGAAGCCGCTCGAAGACAATTTAATTTCTTGAAAGAATCGATTGAAAACTTAGCAGTAGGTACTTCACTAGAAGGTAGATTAACTCTCGAATTCGATGCTAGCTTTGGCTCTAAATGGGCTAACGCTTTCCGCGACGGTGAATACGATATTTGTACTGGTGGTTGGTCAGGGGCGGCTTGGGATCCAGGTTATTTCTTAATGGCCTATTTAAGTCCAGACTACATGTATTCAAAAGCATGGGATACTAGCAGCGAAATGTTAACTTTGAATCCATACGACGATGGTGAAGAAGAACACACTTACGAAATGTCACTCATGGATTGGTGGTATTGCTTAAATGGTGCTGAAGGTGTTCCATACGACTGGTCTTTTGGTGAAGTTGATAATGAAATTAGATTAAGAATTATTGCCGCACTTGAAGAAGCAATCTTATCGGCTTATTATTCTTTACCAATGTATAACTATTTCAGTGCTCAATTGACATCTTATAAGATTGAACTTGGAACGAAAGACTATAATACCTTCATGGGTTATGGTGGAATTCGTTACACCACATACAATTACACCGATGCTCAGTGGGCCGAAGTCAAAGCAACATTCGATTATAAAAATTAATGTTAATAGTGAAAACTAATTACATTACTTGATTAAGATTGAGAAACGTGGGACAGGGCCCTCCTGTTCCACGTTCTTGTCTTAAAGGCACATCAAAGAACATAAACGAAAGGAGGAAATTTGCTATGTATATGTTCAAGTACATCTTAAAGAGACTTGGTCTCTTGTTGATGACTTTCATAATTATAGAAATTATTTCCTTTATTCTTATCAAGTCTTTACCCTTAGAGATAAATGTTGGATTTGGACAAGATAGAGAAATTGTAGAAATGCAATTTAGAGCTAGACATTACTACGATCCAATTCCTGTACAATTTTATTACTATTTAAAACTTATTTTTACTAAGGGTGACTTTGGCATATGCTACAACTTGCCTGAATATCGCAATCAACCAGTTGTTGAAGTGTTTAAAAGCAGACTTCCTCCGACTATTTTAATTAATGTTTACTCCACGTTATTTGCGGTTCCAATTGGCATTGGTCTAGGTATTTTTGCGGCTTTAAAGAAAAATAAGTGGCAAGATCAAACTATTTCCACGGTTGTCATGGTATTTATTTCTGTTCCTTCTTTCGTTTATGCTTTCTTAGTGCAATATTTATTTTGTTTCGTATTAGGCTGGTTTCCACTTATCATGAATGCTGGCTATAATTATTTTTCATGGAGTATGTTCCGGTCCATGATGCCCGCGGTTATTTCCTTATCGTTTGGTTCTATTGCGGGCTATGCTCGTTATACAAGAGCTGAGTTAACTGAAGTCTTAACTAACGATTACATGTTGCTAGCAAGAACAAAAGGTTTAACCAAAGCTCAAGCGACCACTAATCACGCTTTAAGAAACGCCATGGTTCCAATCTTCCCCAGTATCGTCGGTGAATTTGTAGCCGTTTTATCTGGCTCTTTAATCATTGAAAGTATCTTTGCTGTTCCCGGTGTTGGCGGCCTTTATTTAGCGACGATTAACGCTATGGATTACGATGCTTTTATGTTTTTATCGGGCTTTTATATTTTGGTTGGTCTTTTGGCTTCAATTGTCGTTGACTTAAGCTATGGCATTATCGACCCACGTATCAGAATGGGGGCAAAATAATATGAAACCAAATAAATATGATGTGAATATCCCTAAAGAAAAATTTGTTCTCGTCAACGAAAATAGAGTTTTACACGATAAAGAATTAATCACTAAACCAGTTGGTTATCTAAGAGATGCTTTTAATCGTTTTTCTAAAAATAAAGGGGCGATTGTTGGTGCTACTATCGTCGGCATTTTAGTTTTATACGCCATCATTGCGCCAATTTTCTCACCTTATACGGTGAGTTATAACGATGCATTTTATCGTTTTACTTTGCCGAAACTATTTACTAACATCGATTTTATCGATGGTTGTGCTAAAAAGACCCTCAATGAAGAGACATTAATATATTACTATTCCATGGGTGAAGAAAGCGGCCATAACGCTATTAAAAGGCAAGAATACGTAAAAAATGATAAAGGCATGTATACATTCCGTTTAGATTCATACAAAAGTGCGGGTACCATCTTCCTTTCTTCTATCCCAGAAGAAGACTATCTCAAGATTCAAGCCTATCAAGACAAGACTAATCGCCAAGTCATTTTTCCGATTACCGAACGATCAAAAAGACCTATTCAAGCTCAAGATAAAACCAATGCTAATTTCTGGTATAAAACCGAAGTGGTAAATAGCAAAACTGCAGCAGTGGATTACACTATTCAAGAAGATGGCAAAATAGTTTACACCAACATTTATTTACCATATTCACTTCCAGAAATATCTACCAAGAAATATGAAAAATTCACACCGACAGCCTATGTAAGAGCTGCTGGAACTGAAGATAATAAATTTATTTTTAATCTAGTATCTAAAAATGAGGGAGGGCAATATATTGACTCCAACAGATATATTTCCATCAATCGAAGTAATGATGATCGCGATTATTTTACTTTTGACGACGAGATTGAGAATGCTGCTAAATTTAGGATTGATGAAACCTACTCCACACCAGTAATTAACCTGACAGATCACGAGGACGCTGCTAAAGATGGAGATTATTATCTAGCCTTACCTGAAGCCCAAGGCTCAACTCTATCTTTGAGAAAACTTTCACTTATCGATGAAGCAGGTTTTTTGCCTTTAAAAATTGTCGATAAGGATACGGGGACAGCAGTTCCGAACCCTACAGGAAATTCTGTGTATTGTCTATCAGTAGTAAAAGATAGATCAAAAACCGCTAAATCATTTATCAGTGGACTTATGAGAGTGTTTGGAGATTCTACGAATGGTTTCAGCGTCACTGGTGCTTCTTCTAGTGCTTGTCATATCAAGTTCACTGGGTCAGGAGAAGGCTATACAATCAGCTTTTTTAATCCAAATTCGCCGAGAATTAAAATGATTTTAGCGATTGCTGTTAATCCAGACGATACGTATATTTTAGGAGCTTCTGGCGTGGGTTCTCCAGCCTCCATCTGGCATTTTGATGAAGAAACAGGAGGAGTTTTTATTGAAATCAATAATCACCATGATGCAAGTAAAAATGGAAACTATTATCTCGCGAGTCTTTTGCCAGACGACCCCCTTAAAATACCCACTGTCAATAATGAGAATTACAAAGTTACTATCGCTACCAAAGAACAAATTGCGGAAAACAAACATCTCGACTATTATCGAGTGGTAAATACCGCTAACAATCAAAGAGTGGATGAAATTAACACCGTAGATTCTTATAAATTACTAGCCAATAAATTATTCGAAGACCTCAATTACTTCCTCGTTACGGGCGATTTGAAAGGCGATAACTACAGTTCAAATTTGAGAATAGAAGGGGAAGACACCTATCTATATTCTTATGCATATAATTTAGGAAATCGTTCTTATGAAATTCGCGTTAATTACTATGAATACTACCGTTATTACCATACGGAAGTTTTAAAAGACGGCATTTCCGAACCCTTCTTCTTATTTGGCACTACTTCATACGGTCAAGATATTTTCACTTGTCTAGCGAGTGGTGCCAGGCTTTCGTTTGTCATCGCCATCGTTGTGGCAAGTGTCAATATGGTAGTCGGGGCCATCTACGGCGCAATTGAAGGCTATTATGGTGGCAAGATTGACCTTGTCATGGAGCGCATCGTTGAAATTTTATCAGCCGTTCCTTTCATGATTGTCATCACTTTGCTCAGGTATCACATGAAGGGTACTTCTCAACTTTTAATCCTGTTTATTGCTTTCTTCTTGACAGGGTGGATAGGTATGTCTGGACTTGTACGAATGCAGTTCTATCGATTTAAGAATCAAGAATATGTGCTCGCTTCTCGTACACTCGGCGCTAATGACCTGAGAATTATGTTTAAACATATATTCCCTAACTCTTTAGGAACAATTGTGACGAGTACGGTTTTAGTTATTCCTGGAATGATCTTCTCAGAAACATCGTTATCTTATTTAGGAATCATTAATCTCAGCACTGGCTCCTTGACTTCGGTCGGTACACTTTTAGCGGCCGCTCAGCCGTATTTAGTGAACTATCCACACATGATTTTATTCCCCTCCATATTTATTTCTCTGCTCATGCTTTGCTTCAATTTATTTGGCAATGGGTTGCGCGATGCTTTCAATCCATCTTTAAGAGGAACGGAGGATTAATGTTTTATGAAAGAAAAAAAATTAGAAGTCAAAAACTTAAGAATTTCCTTCCGGACACAGGGTGGCATTTTAAAAGCCGTGCGCGGTATCTCTTTCGATTTATATGCTGGCGAAACTCTAGCAATTGTCGGCGAATCAGGTTCGGGTAAATCTGTTACCTCCAAGGCCATTATTGGCATTCTAGCGGGTAATTCAATTATCGAAGGTGGCGAGATACTTTATGATGGTCAAGATTTATTAAAAATCGATGAAGAACACTTTCATCAAATCAGAGGTGATAAAATCGCGATGATTTTCCAAGACCCTTTATCGGCCTTAAATCCTATCATGCGCGTCGGCAAACAGCTAACTGAAGCGATGATTCTCAATGGTCGGGCTCGTCAAAGAAGTTCTCGCCGAGAATTTAATAAACATTTAAAACTTTTAGAATTAAATCTTAACAAGGTAAGTGACGATAAAAAGGGCAACAAGGAACTGGTGACTATTTTCGATAAATTCTGCATTAATTCCATGCGTTTGGAAAAGAAATATAACGATGCGAATGCCGCGGCCACTAGTTTAAAGACCCGTGTCGATGAATTGATTTTTCTACTGGAAAAAAATCAAAAATTAAATTTAAAAACTTCTTTGAGAGCAATCCTAAAGAGAAGTAAAAAAACCATTCATCATTACGTCGTGAAACAAGAGGAAATTAGCGCTATTCAAGACGAAATAGCGGCTATTATCCCTAATCGAAAACTTTTAGGTGACATTCCTTCATTAATTGGAGTTTTAAAGCGGTTAACGAAGGTATTGAAAGACGGCATTAACAAAAAACATCCGAACTTTTTCCGTCTAGGCTTTTATAAATACGATAATCCTGATTTTGATGAAACTTCATATTCTTCCATTAAAGAATTAGATGCCATGACCCTAAAATACATGGATGAACATTTTATGAGAAACTTCATTGCTTCCGGACAAAAAGGAATGCAATACTCTCGCGATGTTTCTATCAAGAGAAAGAAAAATATCGTCGTCCAACTTGAACAACTTAAATCTTATTTTGCTGATAATGAAGAAATCAGTAAAAAAGAAATTAATAGAGTTTTAAAGCCCCTCATCAAAGAAGTGAATAAAGCCATCGATTATTTAAGAGTGAAGAAACATTCGGTCGAATATTCGTTTGGCATCTCGATTGAACATGAAATCAAACGTTATTTTGAGGGGGTTAAAAATAATCCGAAAAATCAACGCAAATACGATAGATCTCAACGCAAATGGGACAAACTTGTCGAACAAGGCAAGAACCCAACTTGGAGAGTCATTCCTCCCTATCTAGTGGATTTAAACCTCACAAGAGGTAATATCGTTAAAATTATTAGCGATTTAATCGATAGATACTATGAAGATATCAATAGCACCGATTACGATGCGCACCAAGAGATGATTAATTTAGTCAATTTCTTCAAAGAACAAGCGTCTCGTTTGGTGTATCGCGTGACACGGGGAATTGCTAAAGCTAGAGCATTAGCGCTTCTTAAGGAAGTGGGAATCCCCGAACCCGAAATTAGATATAGACAATATCCATTTGAATTTTCTGGCGGTATGAGACAACGTATCGTGATCGCGATTGCTTTGTCCGCTAACCCCGATATTTTGATTTGTGATGAACCGACGACGGCTCTTGATGTAACGATTCAATCGCAAATTTTGGAATTGATTAATAAAATTAAAAAAGAAAGAAACATCTCGGTTATCTTTATTACTCACGACTTAGGTGTTGTCGCCAATATGGCGGACCAAGTAGCGGTAATGTACGCGGGTAAAATCGTCGAATATGGAACGAGTGAGGATATATTTTATGATCCACGGCATCCTTACACTTGGGCGCTATTATCATCTATGCCTGATTTAGAGACTAAAGAAAAACTAGATGCTATTTCTGGCACTCCACCTAATCTCATCTACCCACCAGTCGGCGATGCTTTTGCCGAACGAAATAAATATGCTCTAGAAATTGATTTTGAGCAAGAGCCACCTTTTTTCCAAGTTAGTGATACTCACTACGCTGCGACGTGGTTGCTCCATCCTCATGCTCCAAAAGTCAAACCACCAACCGTTATTAGAGAAAGGATTAAACGTATGAAGAAGGAGGCTCAAAACTATGGAAAACAATAAACCATTTTTAAAAGTTGAACGCCTCAAACAATATTTTAAATTAGGAAAAAAAGAACTTCCAGCTGTCGATGATATTAGCTTTGATATCTATAAAGGGGAAGTCTTCGGTCTAGTCGGTGAATCAGGATGTGGTAAAACTACCACCGGTCGAACCATCATCCGTCTTTATGATGCTACAGGGGGCAGCGTCTATTTTGATGGTACAAGAATCGTCGCTGGGATTAGAAATTATAAAGATGCAATCAAACAAGCTAAAGCCGAATGCAAAGCAACACTGGCTTCTTTAAAAGCGGAATTTAAAAACAATCGAAAATCTGAAGAATATGCAAAAGCGGTAAAGGTGGCTTATCAAAAACGCAATGAAATTATCGCTTTTAATGTTGAAGAAATTAAAAAGGCCCGTCATGATCATCGTAATTGCAATCGCGAATATGGTCGAAAAGAAGCGAAGAAGGTCGATGAAAAATATTTACCTTTGCTCGAAGCGGAAACAGATAATACTAAAAGAGCAAAGCTAAAAAAACAATACAAAAAAGAACGCAAATTGGCTCTTAAAGACCGCATTATGAATCGTATCCAAATGATTTTCCAAGATCCCATTGCCTCGCTTGACCCACGCATGACTGTTAAAGATATTATCGCGGAAGGTTTAATTATTCGCGGAATTAAAGATAAAAAAGTTATCAATAAACAGGTTTATAAAGTGTTAGATATGGTCGGTTTAGTGGAAGAGCACGCGACGAGATATCCTCACGAATTCTCTGGTGGTCAACGTCAGAGGATTGGTATTGCTCGAGCGATTATCTTAGAACCAGATTTAATTATCGCGGATGAACCGATTTCTGCTCTGGATGTTTCTATTCAAGCGCAAATCATCAACTTGCTAAATGATTTGAGAGATAAAATGGGGTTAACTATTTTGTTTATCGCTCACGACCTCTCAGTCGTCAAATATTTCTCTGATCGCATCGCCGTCATGTATTATGGTAAAATCGTCGAATTTACCACTTCTGATGAGCTATTTAAACATCCTCTGCATCCTTATACTAAATCGCTATTATCGGCGATTCCTCTCCCTGATCCGAGATATGAAAAAAAGAGAAAAAGAATCACTTATAATCCTTTAAGAGATCATGATTACACTCAAGAAGGACCAGTCATGCGTGAAGTTATTTCTGGCCACTTTGTTTATTGCAATAGCGAAGAGTTTAATAGATATCAAGAGGAGATAAAAGCTATCGATGCAAAAGAAAAATAAAATCAAAAAAACCATCTTGCAATATTGTATTACGACAGGAGCTTGTCTAATCGTTGGCTTTGTAATCGCTGTTCTTTATGGTCTGTTTACTCCTTGGGAAGCACTAAAAGAAAGTCGTCCCATCAACATCGATAGCGAATTAACAAAAGTCTTTTTCATTCTAACCAATAGCGCCTTTATCGTCGGCGTTTTAACCGCTTCGTTTGGCCTATTAATTTTGGCGGCGAACGGGGGTGCTTTTGAAATGATAGTTTACGGAATAAGAAGATTTTTCTCTTTGTTTCAAAAAGATGTGAATAAAATTAAGTTTAAAACATTTTATGATTATCACATCTATAACCAAGGCAAACCGAAACAACCCTTCCTCTTTTTAGTGGTCGTCGGTTTAGTTTTTATTGGTCTATCAATGATTTTCTACGTTATTTATGCTCAAAACTACACGCCGGTTAATTTAAGAGCATTTTAATCTCTTAATTCCTTTAAGCAAACAAAAGTCTATTTTTTAGCTCGATAGTGATGCGCTTGCCATTATTGACATTTCTTTCTGTACACTTTTAAAATGATTTACAGAACAACAATTGTTGATTGTGAATTTAATGACGGTGCTCTAGATTTTTAATGGTTTTCCATTTGTTATTGAAGAGACCGCTATTTTCTATAAAAAAATTTAAAAATGATAAAATCTTGCAAAAACTGTTATATTTAGCTAGATAATATTTGCACAAGGCCCAATTGTGTTTGAAGTAGAGGAGAAAAATAATGTGAAAGATGTAAAATTACTTAACGGCAAGAAAATGCCAGAAATCGGCTTAGGGACATGGCTCATCGATAACGACACTATCTATCGAGTGTTCATGGACGCTTTAAAACTCGGCTACACTCATTTCGATAGTGCTCAAGATTATTTCAACGAAGAAAATCTTGGAAAAGCCATCAAAGAGTGCGGTGTTCCTCGAGAATCTTTGTTCATTACCAGCAAAGTCGCGTCCCATCATAAGAGTTACGAAGCCGCAAAAAAGAGTATTCAAATATCTTTAGAAAAACTCGGTGATTATATCGATTGTATGCTCATTCATTGTCCGAAACCTTGGAAAGAATATCATCTTAACGGCAAATACAACTATTTCCAAGAAAACAAACAAGTTTGGAAAGCGTTGGAAGAGTTCTATTATGCGGGAAAACTAAAGTCCATCGGCGTTTCTAATTTTTCAATCGCTGACATCAAAAACCTTTTAGAAGATTGCCGAGTTAAACCCATGGTTAATCAAATCCCAGTGTGGATTGGTAATACAGATAGGGAATTAATTAAGTACTGTCAAAACGAAGGAATCATTGTTCAAGCCTATTCTCCGATTGCCCATGGACGTGCTCTTAAAAGCAGTTTTATTAAAGGGTACGCCGATAAGTATGGGGTTTCTATCTCTCAATTTTGTTTAAAATATACACTGCAGTTAGGACTTGTGACCTTGCCAAAAACCACAAACGCTGATCACATGAAAGAAAACTTAGAACTTAACTTCAAGATTAGCGAAGAAGATATGAAAGTTTTAACCATTTATAAAGAATAGAGTAGAAATTGAAGAAAATGGTTATAAAATTTGACTTATGAAAAACAAATTATTCTTCATTATTCCTTTATTAATACCTTCAGCATGCGCTGGTGATTCTATTTCGGCATCCTCTAGCGAACAAAAACATTACGATAAACATGCCCACGTTATTTTATTAAGTGGACAAAGCAATGCTGTGGGATATTCAAAATCTGTTTACGTCCTAGAAAAAATGGGTGATGAACAATACGCGAAATATAACAATGGACCCAATAATACATTGATTAATTACTATATTGTTGAAAGCGATAATCGGTCAATGGGAAATAATTTCACTAAAGTTCAGTTTGGCTTTGGGCTTGGCGGAGATTCTTTTGGACCTGAAATAGGTATGGCTAGTGTGTTTGGTCAGCATCCTGATGAAAAGTATTACATTATTAAATTTGCAAAGGGAGGATCATCTCTCTCCGACGATTGGTTAGCCGAATCAGGGCAAGCACCTCTATATACGCTTTTCGTTGCCTTTGTGAAACAAAAAATGGATTATCTTAGAGAAAAATATCCTACAACCGAATTTAATATCGATTCTCTTTGTTGGATGCAAGGAGAAACAGACGCAACCGGCTACAACTCCGCGCAAAATTATAAAAATAACTTAGTCACCTTTATGAATAATTTAAAAAACGACTTAGCGGATTATGGCGGTAATAACATGGTCATTATCGACGCTGGGATCAGTCAAGTTTGGTCGTATTATCAAACTGTTAATGAAGCCAAAGAAAACGCTGGCTCTTTAATTGACAACTATCATTATTTCTCCACGATAGATATGGGTTTAGAAGTTAACAAAGAACCAGCGGGTATTCCTGATTCTGCACATTATGATTCAGCAAGCATGATTGAGTTAGGCAAAAAGCTTGCTACAGAGTCATTGAAATATTTTAAATGATATTATATTTTTCGCCGTAGTGTTCAATCATATAGTCGATATCTTTATCGCCGCGACCAGACAAATTGATCAATATGCTGCCAGAATGCATGGTTCTAGCACATTTTATGGCGTACGCCACAGCATGGGCGCTTTCAAGAGCGGGAATAATTCCTTCTAGTCTTGATAATAAGAAGAAGGCTTCAGCGGCTTCATCATCGCTAATGGTTTCATAATCGATTCTACCAATGGAATGCAAGAATGCGTGCTCTGGGCCGATACCAGGATAATCTAAACCAGAGGCGATGCTAGTGGCATCCGCAACTGAACCATCTTCATTTTGCAAAAGAATAGTTTTGAAACCATGCAAAACCCCTTCTTTTCCATAGGTAATCGATGAAGCGTTTTGGCCGATTTCTTTACCCTTACCAAGGGCTTCGATTCCGACGATTTTAACTGGATCCCCTAAAAAAGCACTAAATATACCGATTGAGTTACTTCCTCCACCAACACATGCCGAAACGATATCGGGCAATTCGCCAGTCATTTCTATAAATTGCTTCCTCGCTTCTCTTCCAATAATTTCTTGGAAATCTCTCACCATTAAGGGGAAAGGGTGTGGCCCGACAACCGAACCCATACAATAGAATGATTTCTTTTGATCTTTGGCGTAGGCTGCAAAAGCACTATCAACGGCTTCTTTTAATGTTTTAGTTCCTTCGTAGACTGGGATTATTTTAGCTCCCAGAATTTGCATTCTCTTCACATTTGACAATTGTTTTTCTATGTCGACAGCACCCATGTGAATTTCGCATTCTAAACCAAAATATGCCGCGGCAGTAGCTACAGCCACGCCATGACTTCCCGCACCTGTTTCAGCAATTAATTTCTTTTTGCCAAGGTGTTTTGCCAGTAATGCTTCACCCATACAATGGTTGAGTTTATGAGAGCCCGTATGGTTTAAATCTTCACGTTTCAAATAAATTTGAACTTTTCCTAGATAATTGGAAAGTCTTTCGCAATGATATATGGGTGTCGGTCTACCTTGAAAATCGCGACGTATTTGTCTAAGCTCATTGATAAATTTTGCACTTTTACAAATAGTAAGATAACCTTTATAGACTTCATTAAAAGCTTTCCTTAAGTCTTTATCAACAAAGGATCCCCCATATGAACCAAAGTATCCATTAACATCAGGATATTTTTTTCTAAAAGTAGTAAAGTCAATCTGATCGACTTTAACTTCTTTAAGCACCATTTTATTGCTGCGTAAATCTAATGGTTTTTTTGCTGAGCAAGGAATCTTATAAGACTTGCCTTCTTTGTAGGCCCCTTCAATTCTATTTTGCTGACATAAAAAACGCACTCTTCTTTCGTTTAAGCCCCATTTTTTCGCGGCTTCTTTAACTGACATGTAATTCATACCGAATAACCTCTTCGGCACTAATTATATTCCTTTTAAACATCATTATCAACCACCAGATTATCAAATCTGTTTTCGCGACTATTACAATTTTCTAGAACTATTTTTTAATGTAAAATAAATTAAAAGGCGATGTGCCCTTTGTGGAGGACACATCACCCTTATTCATAGATTTTGGATTTTGACTTAGAACTATACAATAGAACAGAAAATTTACAGATTGTACTCTGGTTGCTTTCTAATCAAATTATTGTTCCTTTTTGCTCTTAACAATCGTATAACTAATACCTAAAACCACAGCAAAAGTTACCACTACAACGCTCATGGTCATCGAGCCGCCACAACCAGATTTATTATTCGTTGAGGATTGAGAAGAACCGACACTGGACGAACTACTGGTAATGGAAATTGAAGTAGAACTTTCAATAGAACTAGACGATGTAGACGATGATAGTGCGCTACTCGATGAAGGTTCTACACTCGATGAAGATGGTTCTATACTCGATGAAGAAGGTTCTACGCTCGATGAAGATGGCATAGAAGAACTAGAAGAACTCTGAGATTCATTTCCTACCATTACCTCGAATGTAGCGTTTTTGCCACCATAATTAATGAGTATGGTTTGTTTACCAACTTTGTTGCGGTTAAAGCCGATAACACGATAATCGGTGATGACTTCAGTTGTGCCATCGCTATAATTAGCAGTAAATTCAAAACCACTTAAGTCTAAAGCTTCCCCTTCCTCATAGGTGGTTTTTCCCATTTTTGTGATGGTGATAGAAGAAACAGAAGCTCTTAAAACTGTTATGGCAAAACTAACGCTTAACTCTCCGCTTGTAACGGTCACAATTTTGCTTCCAGGAGTCGACGTATCCACATCGCTAACAGAATAATCAGTCACTTCAGTCACTTTGTTAGTATTAGTAATTGATTTAAGCACGAAACCAGTTAAGTCTAGATTTTCACCGATGGCATAAGCGGTTTTATAAGGTAAGCTAGCAATGACTAGAGCACTGATAGATTCTTCGACAACGGTGACATTGAATCTAGCGGTTTTGCCTTGGAAAGAAACGACAATTTCTTTATTACCTGCGGAAGACATATCGACATCGCTCAGCTCGTAACCGTAAAGTTCTCTGGTGTTGTTATCAGTATATCTACCAACGACTAGTAGACCAGTTAAATCTAATTCCTCGTTGACAGCATAGATAGTCTTATCTGGTGCGGTAACTTGCAAGGAATCTAGAGTAACCATATCGCCTAATACAATATCAAAACGGCTAGCTTGGGTCTGAAATCTTATCGATTGGTTGTAGACTGTGAAGGGTATTTCAGTCGCCACTTCTTCCTTATTATAATCTAAGACTTTAACCTTATTTGGGTCATAACCTTCTGGAATATTCAAGGTGATAAAAATGTTACCATTAATATTCGCAGGTTTACCATTTCTTTTGTAAGAAATAGTATAACTAAGGGTGTTTTCATCAACTGATTTTGATACGACAAAATCGTTTGCAGTCGTTAACGCTAAGTTGGACACGATTAAACCATCGGGATCGTCAAAGTGTGCAATGGCGTTGACATTGCGACCGATTAGACTTGTGCCGGCAAAGAAGATACGACCATTTTTAACTTCGCTTTCATTGATGTCGACATAATAGCCGATTTCATCTCTCTGAGCGTTTAGAATAGTGGAAGAACCGACTTTAACCGTATTCATCGCGGTCCCATCGAAACGAACTCTTATATAGTTCCCTCTTGCGGTCACAGAAGAGATAGTAGGCGAAGCATTGTCGATGACTAAATCGTAGGTTTTAACCTGACGACTACCATCGGTTAAAATGTACTCAAATTTGAGTTCATATTCGCCATCTGGATAATTTTCATCGGTTTCTTGATTGAATAAACCAAGAATGGTGTAGGCTCTGTGACCAGTAATACCATTAGATAAATATTTATCTAAACAGAAGGATTTGGCTAGAGTATGGTTGTCATCATCGCCCCACAAAGTATCAAACATATGGTCGTTTGTCATAACTTCATTGTTAGATTTTTTAGTAATGGTTAAATAATTGTCTTTGACGGAACGCATGACGTATTGTTGGACAAAAATAGTATTGATTTTTTCGTTGTTTTGAGTGTATATGGCGTAACTACCATCGGGATTTCTATAACTATTAATTTTACTAAAAGCAAAGTTGTTAGAACCCTTGATGCTCGTTAAATCACCTTTGTTAAAAATCCAATCATAAAGTGGAGACGGAGAGGTATCTTCTTCTTCCTCTTCTTCCTCCTCGTCATCTTTGAAGAAGTCGTGAGAGAAATAACCGACTGCCATATCAGACGAGAAATCTCCTTTGTCAAATCCCATGATTCTCATGACATTGTTAACTAAAGCGGAAGGATAAAGTTTTCCTGGTTCTTTCTCGAAGTTAAATGGTTCGACCGCTAGGCCTTTCGTTACATCGCCATAATATCCAAGGAAAGGAATGGACAATCTCGTCTCTTCGTCGTTAGTCAAAACAACATAACCTTCAATTGGACAAGCCGCTTCAAAGTGTTCATCGATGTATTGTTTTGTGGCTTCATCCAAAGAGATGGTGTCTAAATTAATAGTGGATTCACCGTTCGGTACGTTGATTGTAAAATCAACTTCCGCGATTAGAGTGTTGGTGATAGCTTGTAGTTCAACGTTATTAATCGCGAGGGATTCTTTTGAATTTTCACGTCTTTCATAGCGATAAATAGTCGGACGATAAACTTTAACTTTAGCATTATAGGTTTTAGCTTCGCCTTCGTTGTGAGCGACAAAAGATAATTTGAGATTGCCCTCCGCGATATCGACATTATTTCCTAATTCGATTTTTGATTTACCAGAATTAGCGACGCCTTCTAAATAAACTTCAGAATCTAAAGCCGCCGCGACATTAACCATGCCAGCCCCTTGAATGCGGACCGAAGCATCTAATCCATATTTATCATCCATTTGATCGGCAGTGGACATCGTCCTAGCATTGATGGATTTTATATAACCTTCATTAACGACAAGTTTGCCATCTACATTTTCGGTATGTTCACCTAATAGTAGAGCCATCGCTCCAGTATAGTTAGGGGCGGACATCGAAGTGCCTGACCAATAGTCGTACGTATCGGTCGCGGTTGCGATGACTTCGCCCGCATCGTTTTGACTGACTGCACCTTTGACGAGATGTCCAGGGGCGGAAATCTCTGGTTTGATGAGATAATCAAAGGTGGCGCCATCGCTTGAGAAAGTCGTCATCTGACGAGCGGTAATGTTATTTACATAGACATTGCTGACTAGCGTCAGTTCGCCTTCGCCAGCGTCAAATAAGGCTCGGTCTTCATAAGCGATTAAAGCTACAGGAATGGCAGGAGTGACAGGGTTGCCATCGCTATCGTCTCCAAAACTCATATATACGGGGTCAGAAGAATTATTGATGATACAAATGGCTCTTGCCCCATGGGTATGGGCTTGATCAACTTTGTCGGCGAACGTAGAACTGCCTCGATCGACAATCGCTACTTTATCGGTAACATCAAGCCCTTCATAGTCGGCTAATTCACCAAAATTAGGTACTTTAACCCAACTTTTTCTTTCTCCCGGTGTTATAAAATCAGTGAGGTAACGTTCGGGATCATAGGTTGTTCCGGACCTAGAAATAACTTGATCAGTATATGAAATATATTTTCCATCGATTTCAATGGCTTGAGTGTAATATTGTCTATCCGCTTGATTAGCGGCGACGGTCATAACGCTATCGAGGTTAGCGGAGCCTGACAAGATCCCAGTCTCGACTATATCTGTGGACCAACCACCGTAACATGTTCCAGTATAATAACCTTTACCAGAGTTACCCGCGGCATAATTTGACCAGATGCCATTTTCTCTTAATTCCGCTAATAAGGTGTGGACAATGGAGTCGTCATCAAAGTCATTCAAATCGCTACCAAAGGACATATTGAGAACATCGCAGTCTAAAATTGCCGCATCTTCGAGAGCCTTAATTACTGCGGAATCAAAACAACCAGAAGAATCAGAGCGTCCTTCTTTCTTTTCTTCGGGGGTAGCATAATATTCCGTGAATACTTTGAATAAAGCGACTTGAGCGTTCGGAGCAATCCCTTTATAAGTTGGACCATTACCCACGGCCATAGATGAGACATGCAAGCCGTGGTCACTCATCGGTGAAAAAACATCATTATCGGGCACGACATTAGTATTTTCAGCATAATCATCGTAATTATAAACGCTACCACCATAATCGTAGTAGTACGGAACCTTGTTGTTGAAATACAAAGATTCAACTGTAACAGCTTCTCCGTGAAATCCTTCAGTAGCTACAATCGCATCAATTTCTTCCGCGCTACTATACTTTGTTTTGACGGATTCATCTAGAGGTGAATAGGTTTCATGAGTATAAAAAGCATCGGTTTCTTCATCTTTGTGATTGAGCAAAAAACCAGCATCTAGGATACCTACTAAGATACCTTCGCCTTTCCTAGTGTTATCGGGGACATTCATTGTCTCCTCGGAAATGTTATCATCAATGACAACATCGTCTTCAATGGCCCGTCTAACCGTTAAACCGCCATCGCCTTGTTCAATATGGTGCAAAGTGTCATAATCTAGTGCAGATACAAAACTTAAACCACGGACAGCATTGACCTTAGATGAAGGGATGTTTAAAACCACCCCATTAATTAAATTGGTATAGCGATCACAAACTTCAGCACTAGGGGCGATAAAGTTTTTAATCGTGGATATGGCTTGATTTTGATAATCGATAATCTGAGAATGAGAATATTCTCTTGGACTCAAATTGAATTTAACAATAATACGAGCATCGTTTTTTTCTACTACTTGATTAATATTATTTGGTAATGCTGCAAGTGAACCTAGAACTAGGGCAGTTACAGTAAGACCTAATAATTTAATTTTACGCATATCGATTTCTCCTTTCGTAAAAAAGTAAATATGAAATTCATTATATAAGTTTACGATATTTTTGAAAGAAAAATATGTGTTTTTTCAAGATTAAACTGCTTTCCTTTGTTTTTACCCATATAATAAAAATGCCTCCTTTGGGTTTGACGTTTAGTTCCGGCGTGGAACCATAAATATCTTACTCCAAAAGAGGTTTGTCTAACTAAACGCAGTTTTCCTTATAAAGTTGCATTTAGTTTGTCAGTTCGCATTATACAATTTTTTTAGCCAATATTTTACAAAATGTTAGTGAATGTTGTTTTATTTTGTGCAACAATGATTAAGCATGTTGCTCTTAGGGGTGTAGTACAATGGCAGTACAGTGGTCTCCAAAACCATTGATGTGGGTTCAATTCCTACCACCCCTGCCAGAAAAGTTGAAATTGTCCCCATAATTTGGACGCCTTGAACCACAGGTTCCAAAATCTAGAGGGGACTTTTTTATGAAATTGACTCAAGATTAGAAACTTTAGCCCATTTTTTAAGCGTATCAGGATAAAAATAAGTTTATTTTTCTTAAGCCTTACAAAATAAAATGCTGTTTGGGAACTATTTGATGAAATTTTATAAAAAGACTGACAAACGTTAAAGAATAGTATTACAATATAGGTGAAACAATAATGCAATCGATTGCAAAAGATTTGGAAAAATCAAAGGAAAAAAAGTGACGAACGTCCGATTTTAGATTTCATTTTTTAATTGTGATAGGGGGCTGGCGTATACACATATGAGTACACCATTAAAAAGAGCGAACGAATTTGTTAAAAAGAATATCTACAAGGTTAACAACCAATATCGACACACTTACCATGCGATGTCACAATTGAATTGGTCAAACGACCCAAATGGATTAATTTGGTTTAACGACAAGTTCCATTTATTTTATCAACACAATCCGTATGAAGCTAATTGGGGACCCATGCATTGGGGACATTCAACCACAAAGGATTTTGTTAAATGGAAGAACGAGCCAATTGCGCTAGCACCAGACTCACCATATGACGAAACCCTCGGAGCGTTTTCTGGCACCGCCATTGAAAAAGATGGAATGTTATATTTGATGTACACATCGGTTACTGACCACCAGCAAACTCAATCAATTGCCTATTCAAAAGATGGAATTAACTTTGTTAAAGAGAGTAATAATCCCGTAATTACCACATCTATGAATCCTCCTGGAGTTTCGGCTAATGACATTAGAGATCCAAGTGTTTTCTTTCATAATGGCACTTATTATGTTTTTTTGGGAACTCATATCGACGGATTAGGTCAAATCGTTCTATATAAATCTGTGGATTTAAAAAAATTTGAGTATGTTGGTCCTTTAATGAATATCAGCAATCCAAACGAAAGGTTGTTTTTCCAATTAAGAGGAGTGTTTGAGTGTCCAGATTTCTGTATGGTTGACAACCAACAAGTTCTAATTGCCTCACCACAAAATTTACCGAAAGATGGAACGCAACATGAAAACATTCAAGGCAATATCTATATGTTAGGAAATCTTAATTTTGAAACCGCTAAATGGGACTATCATACTCTTAGGGAAATTGATTCGGGCTTTGACTTTTATGCCCCACAAACAGCTAAACTTCCAGACGGAAGAACGATTATGATCGCGTGGATGCAAATGTGGGAGCGCACTATGCCCACCCAAGCTCACGGATGGGCGGGGTCTTATACGCTGCCACGGGAATTATCTGTTAAAAATAATGTTTTGTATCAAACTCCAGTGAGAGAAATAGCAAACTACCGCCATAATCATGTTAATTACGAGAATATCACTATCCATGATGGTACATTGAAGAATTTTGCCGACATCTATGGCAACACACTCGAATTAGAGCTAATGATTGATGTGACAGCGGCTGATCAAGTCGGAATTGAGCTGTTTAGAGGAATTCAAAATACAACAAAAGTCTATTTTGATAAAGCAACCAGCACCGTTATCCTAGATCGCTCTCAATCAGGAATATTCATCGCGGGGCGCGAATTAAATAATAAAACTAGGAGTGCACTAGTTGATATTAAAAACAACATTTTAAAACTGAGGATATTTTTAGATGTTTCCTCAGTGGAAGTATTTATTAATGACGGCGAACAGACACTAACCGCACTTGTATACCCAGATCCAAACGATTTAGGAGTGGGTTTTTATGTCAATGGAGGAGAAGCGACAATCATATCTTTAGAAAAGTATGATATTATCGTTAGTCAAAAATGAGAAGAATATATGCCCTCGGAGAATACATCATTGATTTTTTGAATGATGGAGTTTGTTCATTCAAAGCTCAACCAGGGGGAGCTCCCGCGAATGTGGCTGTCTGTGTTTCTTTGCTCGGAGGTGAATCGTCCTTAATTACCACTTTGGGCGATGACATCTTTAAAGACTTTTTATTGAACGTATTAAAAGAAACAGGTGTAGATACCACTCATGTATCCTTAATCAATAAGAAAAATATGCTCGCGTTTGTTAATTTGAATGAGGAAAATGATAGAATTTTTGATTTCTATCAAACTGATACGGCGAATCAATACTTGAACTTAGAATGCGTATCCAAAATTGATTTTAAAAATGATATTTTACACTTTTGTACGGTATCTTTAAAAAACGAAAACAACGTGAAAACTCATCTTGAAGCAATTAATTTAGTTAAAAAGAACCGAGGTATTATCAGTTTCGATCCTAATTTAAGATTTAATTTGTGGGAAGATTTTAGAAGGTTAAAAGATATTTCGCTAAAATTTATAAGATACGCTAACATTATTAAGCTATCAAAAGAAGAATTATTATTTTTAACTGCGGCTAAAAATGAACGTGATGCAGTTCAAACCATATGGCATGATGAACTCACGATCGTCTTTGTAACTAAAGGAAAAGATGGTGTTTCCATCTATACCAAAGATAGGTACAGCACTGTGATAGGAAAAAAAGTCAGTGTTCTCGACACTACTGGCGCAGGAGACGCCTTTATTGGAAGTGTTCTTTATCAGATTCAAACAACCAACGTAGAGTTATCAGAAATCTCCTTTGAGAAATGGATTGAAATAACTAATTTTGCCAATGAGAAAGCCGCCCTTTCTACCACCGCAAACGGAGCAATATCAGCTTATAGAAAAGTATTTTAGAAGGTATTTTTCTATACTCACTCAGTGATTCACGAAAATTTACTAACTGAGATTTGTCTATTTCAGAATTATAGGTGGACAACCAATTGGTAAATCGCTAAACGATTTTCACTAGTTAGAGTGTGATCTTTCTAGATGAGGATTCAAGAAAAATTATCTCTATGTTATTGTTATTAAAAAACATCACATAAATAAATTTGAAAAAATACAATTTGTAGTGTGTATGTTTTTGCGCGCAATTCTCTATTGGCATGATTATTAGAAAATTGTAAATTCTTAAACTAATTTCCGTTTTTTCCTGTAGGTAAATTATGTCGAATTAGTTAGAAAAGATTATCGAATGCTTTTTGTCCAAATAATGTAATAAAGGCTTCTTTAGGAGAATGACCATCTAACGAAAACAGCGGGGACTCTATCATAATTCTATTGATCTTTGAGACGTCATCCTGATCTAGATAGTCAATAGATTTACCCTTAGGAAAGAATTTTCTGATTTGCTTATTTAGATTTTCAACTGAGGCTTTTTGATTGCTTTTAAAAGCGTCACAGAAAAACAAATAGGTTCTTTGTCTTTCGCGTTCTTTGGAAAACTCTATACCAGTGATATCAGAAAAGCAGGGATCTCTATCGGTGAGAATAGAAGGAAACACTTCAACAAATTTCTCATACCCTAGCTTTCTTT
>DURD01000032.1 GCA_012837435.1 Erysipelotrichaceae bacterium | reverse complement strand
TATATAATTTCTTTCGTGTGATACAATATCCATGGAGTCCTCCTTATTAATTTGTGGTTAAATTAATTATAAGCAAGGACTCTATTTTAATCTTTAATTTAGTCTCACATCATTTGAATTAGTACACACTTTATTTTTCATCATTACTACTATAAAATAAATTATATGAAAATAATAGGTATTGATGTGGGAACATCAATGATAAAAGGCCAGTTGCTCAGTGAAGAGGGAGCAATTTGTTTTTCAAGCGAATACCCTTCACCAACCTATTTAGAAAATGGTATTTCTTTTCTTTCCACTAAAGAAAGCGAAGAGATTGTTTACCGGATTATTAATGAATTAGTTAAGCGTAGTGACGAGGATGTTTCTTGTGTTTGTTTTTCTTCGCTTGGCGAATCTTTTGCTCTTCTTGATGAAGATGGAGAAAGTATTAATGATTTTATTTTATTCGTTTCAGATTTAGGCGAAGAAGAATGCAATCAAGTGAGAAATAAAATAAGCGATGAGGAAATTAGCCAAATCGCTGGTCTTATTCCCAATCGAATGTTTTCTTTTTCTAAATTAATGTGGATAAAAAAGAACAAAAGAGAACTATATAACTCTACCTCTAAATTTGTTATGGTAGCTCAATACATGGTCTATCGATTAACAAATACGATTTGTTGTGACTACTCGCTTGCAACACGCACCATGCTTTTTGATGTAAAAAATAAAAAGTGGTCCAAGAAATTGATTGATATATGTGACTTGGACAGCAGTATCTTTCCTGATTTATATCCCGCTGACAAAATAATCGGTAGAGTTAGCGCCGAAGCAAGTAGAAAAACTGGGTTATCTCAAAATTGTGCCGTTCTAGTTTCTGGACACGATCAAATGATGGCTACATTAGGGGCGGGAGTGTACCAGAATGGGATGGCTAACGATGGAACGGGCACGGCCGAGTGTTTAACAGTAACTTTTGACCACATTCCGACTGATTTTAATTTTTATAAAAACAATTTTTGCATTGTTCCGTATATTATCGATGGCCTTTATTTGACTTACGCTTTTACTTCGACAGCGGGAGCTTTGTTAAAGTGGCATCGCAATTATTTATCTCCCCTTGAAAGAGAAGAAATTGAGAAAGATGGAGAAGATTATTATTCGCATTATTCTAACGCCGATATCAATCTTCCAACTAATCTGCTAGTCTTACCTCATTTTGATGGTACTGGAACTCCCTACTTAGATAGCTCATCTTCTGGTGCCATTCTCGGTTTAAGTCAAAAGACAACTAAAGAAGAAATCTATTTTGCTTTGATGGAAGGATCTTCTTTTGAGATTAATTTATGCATCGATCTTTTGAAAAAATCAGGTATTAATGTTTCTTCTCTCAGCGTTAATGGTGGAGGAGCAAAATCTTCCTCTTGGTTGAAGATTAAAGCCAATGTTTTTAACAAAGATATCAAAACGCTTTCTTCCCCTGAGGGTGGTATTTTCGGATGTTTTCTGATGAGTATGAAAGCAATCACTAATCTCAGTTATGAAAAACTCATCAAGAAATATGTCAAAACAAAAGAAATTATTCGTAGGGATGAAAATTTAGTTAACAAATATAAAGCTAATTTTGAGAAATACAAAAGGATTTATCCAGCAATTAAGAATATTTGGAGGTAGTTAATATGAAATTTGCTTTGTTTTTTGGTAATCGTGGCTTTTTTCCTGAAACTCTAGTCGCTTCTGCAAGAGAGGAAATGTGCGAGGCCGTCAAAAAAGCGGGCCATGATTATGTCTGTCTTGATGCTAACAAGACAAAATTTGGTGCCATCAGCAACGAAGAAGACGGTCTTGTTTTTGCTAAATTCCTAAAAGAGCACGACGACGAAATTGACGGTGCTATTATCTGCATGCCTAATTTTTCTGATGAATCGGGAGCAGTTAAAGCTTTTAGAGAATTTAAAAAGCCAATTCTTATCCAAGCTTATCCCGATGAAATTGGTAAGATGAGCTTTGTCGAACGGAGAGATTCTTTCTGCGGTAAAGTATCTATTTGCAATTATTTCAATCAATGCGGCATTAAATACACAATCTTTAAGCCTCATGTTGTTCACCCTTTAGATCCTGTTTTCATCGAACAAATTCAAAAGTTCGCTAAGATTTGTCGCGTGGTCAACGGCACTAAAAAGATGGTTATCGGTGCAATTGGCGCTCGTGCTACCGCTTTTAAAACCGTTCGTTTTGATGAAGTGACATTAGAGAAAAATAATATTACAGTAGAAACTATTGATCTGGGAGAAATGTTTGACTACATGGATCAATTACAAGATGATGATCCAAGAGTTGTTGATGCGATTAAAAAATTAAAAGCTTACACCAATTTTGGCGACACACCAAAAGATCGCATTCCAACGATGGCTAAGGCTCTAGTAGTCATCCTAAATTATGTAAAACAATATCGCATGGACGCCATCGGTATTAGATGTTGGAATGAATTCCCTGCGGTTCGTAAAATATCCGTTTGCTTATTAGCTTCTTATTTGAGCCACATTGGAATTCCAACGGCGTGTGAAGTTGATGTCTACAATGCCCTCGCTATGAAAGTTCTCTCTTTAGCAAGTGAAAAACCTGCTACTGTGATGGATTGGAACAATAACTTCGGTAAAGAAAAGAATAAATGCATTTTATTCCACTGCGGTCCCATGGCTAAAGAAATGGTGGAAGGAGATACGGAAGTTCAAGTTCATAAGATGTTTGAAAAATCTTATGGTCAGAATTGTTCTTGGGGAGTCAATGTTGGCAAGTTGAAATCTGGACCGATTACTTATGCCTCAGCTAAAGTTGAAAATGGTCAAATTGAATTCATGGCGGGAGAAGCAAGAATTACTGGTGAACCAGTGGAAAAAGCTTTCTTTGGTAGCTACGGCGTCACTGAATTCGACGATTTAGAAAGCGTGATGATGTACGTCTTACGCAACAATTACCATCATCATGTTTCCTACACCTACGGGGCCGATAAAGAAGTTTTGAAAGAAGCTCTTGAGGTTTATTTGGGTTATAAGGTTCAGTTACTCTAGAAGTAGAAGGAAATATAAAAATGTTAGTTTCTTTAAATGAAGTTTTAAAAATTGGTAGAGAAAAAGGAATCGGAGTTCCGGCTATTAACACTCCTAATTTTGAAACAATAATTGCAGCAATCGAGGTGGCTGAGGAATTGAATATACCTCTAATTTTGACTCATGCTCAACTGCATGAGGAAGTGATTGCCATTGAAACGATTGGACCAGCGATGCTCGAATACGCTAAAAGAGCAAAAATCCCTGTCTGTGTCCATTTGGATCACGGTGAAAGCTTTGATTTTTGTAAGAAAGCTATTGCGATGGGTTTTACCTCTGTTATGATCGATGCTTCAGCCTATCCTTATGATGAGAATGTTCGTATTACAAAAGAAGTGGTGGATTATGCTCACGCTCACGGTGTTTCAGTGGAAGCAGAATTAGGACAATTGCCCAATCGCGAATCTGGTGTCGGCAATGATTTAATCGCTGAATCCCACTATACTGACGCTAATCTTGTTCCTGATTTTGTGAATAAAACCAATGTGGATGCGTTAGCGATTGCTTTTGGGACTGCTCATGGTATTTATAAAGTTAAACCAGTTTTAAATATAGACATCATTAAGAGAGTTAGAGCAAAATCTAATGTCTACCTAGTTATGCATGGTGGAAGCGGTCTTACCCACGAAGACTATCGCAACGCTATTGAGGCTGGGATTAACAAGATTAATTACTACACATACATGTCTTATCAAGGCTATGCTGCCGCAAAAGCTTTAGTGGAAAAAGAGCCCACTGGCTTCTTCCATGATATTTGCAAAGTAGGAATGGAAGCTCAAAAAGAGAAGCTTAGAGAAATCATGAAAGTCTTTGCTGATCTTTGATTTCTGTTAACAAATAACAAATTAAAAACCATCACCGACTCAAACGATGATGGTTTTATTTTGTGAGAATAATCTACTAATCTCCGTCGTTCATCAATTGATTTTTCTTATTAATAATTTCGGCTTGTTTTGCAGCTTTTTTATTTTTGTAAACCAAAACGATAGCGCAAACAATTGTTAGTAAGAACAAGAGAGAAAATATGACGATTACGACAATAGTTTCAATCGGCATCTCTCTTTCTACCGAGGCAGCTTCATCAAGAATTCTCAAAAAATCAACTAATAGTTTATTCATTTTTATTTTCTCTTTTTGATAATTAGGTGAACACCAACGCCAGCGACTGACATTATAGCAAATAACATTGAAGAAGCAATAATCGAGCCTCCACAGCCCCCTCTCTTGCCTCCGTCGCTACCACTAGATTGTCCTATCGATGAACTAGAAGTGTCGGAACCACTTCCTCTACTGACAGTGATGTCATATTCTAGTGGTACGGCTTCATTACCCCAGTTGTCGGTGCACGTAACTTTAACGTGATAAACACCCTCAATTTCTGGAGTGAATTTACTGCCAGTAACAGTAACTTCTTGGCCGTTAGGATCGGTGACTATAACTTCAACCTCTAATACATCACCAACAGAGTTACCAGCGGTAAAAATCGGAAGTTTGCAAGATTCCCCAACAGTGCCGGTTTCTTTGATGGTGCCGACATGAGAAATAACGGGTTGTTCAGTAATCCGATAGACACGTGAATCAGAATTGACGACAAAGTCTTCAATCATCAAATCGCAGTTATAAAAGAAGAAACCACTTTTTGCATTTTCGACGTTTCTTTCAGACAATCCTTCAAAAGTCACAGATTGAATTGGATTCGAACCACCATTTAGGTAAGCAAAAACTCGATTGCCTCTAATTTCTACTTCCAACTTATTAGCTACGCCTTCAAAGGTATAAGCAGTGGTGAAATCATGCCATTCAGAACCACCTAAAACTTGGCCATTAATTCTACCGGTAAAGACAATTGATGCCGAGGCATTAACCGTCCATTTTGAGAACATGACAATCAAATAGTTACTTCCATCCAAGTACCAAGGATAGAAAGCAGCTTTTTGTTCAGCTTGAGAACAATTTGTAGCTGTAAATGTCGCACCCATGAAGAAGTCTCTAACATTTCTATTGTATTTCAGTGCTCTAGCGTTCATGTAGGCTGTTCCGTTGATTTGTGATGCGGATAATGTCGTTTCATCAATATATGTCCAAGTATTGGGCATAGAACCATAAAATTCCCATTCACCACATTCAACTTTTTCATAAGGAGTGAAACCTGTTAATGATTCCACTTTGGCAACACAAGCCGTGCCACCACAGATTAGACCGACGTTTGGAGTGGCGTTTGAATCTTTATCAGTTGCCACTAAATCATCTTCAGCCTTGACCACTTCATACCAGGTATTGTTGCCACTTTCGTCTTTTTCACCGATAGAAACAGTAATCAAACCTTCAAAACTCACCGAAGCTCTCAATAATTTCGTTTCTGTGCCCGTAGTAGTGAAATGATAACCTGATGGCAGTGGATAGGTTTTTGTTTGTGTGGATTCACCAAAAACAATCTTTACGGTCACGACATCTTTATCGGCGTAAACCGCGACGTAGTTAAATGTATCTTCTAACCAAGGATACAAACCAATCACAGAATTTGTTGTTATTTCTGAAATGTAATTGACTGTCATCGACGTGTAGGCATAAAAACCGCTTTTATAATAAATCGAAGAGAGTTTTGTTTTATCCCCAGGAGTAACAGCGTTTTCAGTGAATGTGAATAAACCTTTGGAATAAGCAACTGTACCTTTCGTATCGTCAGCCGAAGAAATGTAATACGTTTTTCCTACCATTGTTGTGGAATACCAGTCGTAGGGGATATACGCTAATGAGTTGAGTTTTGTATAGTTTTTGAATTCAATATTCACGCCATAAGCAGTTAAACCCGTGACTGTGCAGGTAATCAAAGTCTTATTTTCATATTCTGCTAATAAGTTATCGTCGGCTAATAAACGCAATTTAATCCCGCGTTTCTCAAATGTCCATTTAGCAACATTTTCAAGATCTAGGACGACTTCTTTAACGTCCTTGATTTCCTCAATTACCAAAACGGTATCTTGTCGAGATACTAAACGTCCTTCGAAACCAGCTTTTAATCTTCCGTCTTCTTGTTTGACAACACCAGCGAGGTAATTGTATTGGTCTTGATACCAGACCATGCCACCAACACCCCAATTTCCGTCACTTGCTTTCACTTCTGCTGAAAATTCGATTCCATAGCCGCCTTCAACCACTTCTTTGTTGTCAAGAAGCATCACGTCGTTGAAATTATCTTTTCCACGTGAATCAACAGCATATCCAGTTTCTAATTTGCTCCAACCATTTTTGGCTGTCGCGATATCATTTTCCATGGCGCTGTAATATTTATTGTTGTGTAGATGATTGACTTGAAAATCTTTAATTGTGAAGGTGTCGTTATAGCCATAAAAACCAACTTTTGCCGTTCTTCCTTCATATTGTTTGGTATCGCGAGTGTTTTTAGTACCTTCCGCTAACAGATTGTTATTGAGGTAGAAAGTAAAGTTATCGACTTGTCCATCTTCACTTCTCTGTTTGACAATCTTAATTGTACTTTCTTGACTTGCTGCGACAGCATATTGCATATTAGTGCCATCCATCCAAATATCATCCCATTCTTTGGCCATATAATTTCCATCGCCAGTAGAACGATATGGAAGAGCGCCATTGACTCGCCCTGTTAGGTTAAAGTTGAACATGCCACTAACTCTAGTGACATTGCTCCATTCACAATAACCAACGAGGTAGTTGTTGTCGTCTAAATACCAGGGAACAATACCAAATTGAACTTGTTTTGTGTTTGGATATGTCATCGTTCCTTGATACCTGATTATTACCTCATAATCACCGATTGCTTCTTTGAATTCTTTAACATAAAAATTTGCCATCCATGATTTGGAACCGCCGACAAAAGTTCCATTGCTTTCGGTAAATGATGGAGTTGAACCTTTAACGGTTTCCCATTCTCCCTCTGTGAAAACGGGCGCTCCCGCCGCTTTAACATTTTCATATGGCTTAGTCATGCCCAAACCAAAAGCGAGAGCAGTAAGTAAAGATAATGAAACAATACCTAAAATACTTTTTTTCATATTTACCTCCTATTCTTCCACTATATCTTCAATTTGCCATACTCCATGCTCACGATAAACGTTTAATATTGGATTAATATTGGCAATAGAACACCACGGTAACCACACTTTAACACCGATGAAATTGAAATCACTAACTCTGGTGGCTTCTGGACACATACAATTATACAAGTAACCGAGGTCACCGTTATAATCGGTATTGCCTTTGCAACAATTTTGTAGCAAGATTGCGCTGTCTTTGAAGTATTCTAAACCAGTTAATTCAAAGACTCGATAGAGTTCATACCAGATAAACGAAGCAAAGTTATCAGAAGCACCATGACCGGTAGCAATAACTGAGAAGCCAATCATATGGCCTTCTTCATTGAATGGATTTGTAGAAGCAGTGGCCGCATCGCCGCTAGGACAAGCGAAATCATACATAAAAGTCCAAGTCAAGCAGCAACATGCAGCATGAATCATCGCTTCCTTAAATCTATTGTCTTGAGTAATCTTGTAGGCATAGGTAAAGCCATACATGGCATAAATTGCCGCTTCTTTATCGACAACGTTAGGATTGTCTGGTGTCCCACCAACATATTTACCTAATGCTTGATAAAGATTTGTATATGAATATTCAGCAGCGTTTAAGACTGCGTTTTTATAAGTTTCGTTTCTTGTTAACTCATACATTTTTGCTAAGAACTTAATGGCGATTGGAGTATTGAGTTTGGATTCACCCTGAAGTCTTGAATCCGCGGCATTGATAGCCACAGATCCATCGGTATTGTAGGCGCGATTAAAACTGCCATCGGTATTTTGCTTTGCTACTAGTCTATCGGCGAAAGTGGTGATAGTTTGTAACCAATTGCCATTAGATTTTCCAAAAGCAAGACCGTATCTATAAGCATCAAGGATGCCTTCCATCCCGTCGCACATGCATCGTAGGTAGCAAGCATAATTACGTCTTTGTCCACCGACTTCGTTATTTCCGGCATCCCACCAGACGTATGGGAAATAGTTAGCGTTGACAGCTTGTGAACACCAAAAATCAACGATAGTTTTTCCTTTTTTCTCCCAATCAGCATTTTCGCTATACAAACCTTCATGGTACAAATGAGCACCGACGCTACTTTGCATACCTACAAAGCCCATTTGGAAAGAATATTCTCTAGCAATTAAATCCCGGTCTAATTTTAATTCCCATGGAAGACCAGCGCATTTTACGGTACCTGTGCCAAATTCACGATATTCGCTTAAAAAAGCAGCAATTGCTTGTTCGTAAGCCACTCGATTATCATATTCTACAATTTCTGAGTTTAAGTTGGAATAAGCCACTTCCACTGATTCTGTCAAGGCGTGGTTGAAGTCGGCAACTTCGCCGCCATTAACCACCAATTCATATTGATGAGAAATACCAGCTTCGACTTGGTGATATCTTCTCGCCCAAGAGGCACCGCAGTCGTAAGTAGCGGGACCTTCTGAACATGGATAAACAAAGTCAACAGAAACGGTCGCCATAGTGAAACCAAATGCTCCATATTGGATTCTAGTATCACAAGCGCCAATTCCGCCTCCACCAACTAAGCCATTACAACTAATTTTTGGATTAGCGTGACTTAAAGCGACGAAATTAGAGGTTTCTGTGCTTCTCATCATTGCCATTGGAATACCCATACGAGTTTCTTTAACATAGACTCGATCTAAAAAGAGATTATTAGCGATTGCGCTGGCGGTCATGTTGCTCGTATCTTTATACAAAATAGAAGGAATGAGATATTCAAAATTATCGACCTGATGGTCATCAGTGCCGTTAATCATCGAATAAATACTAGCAAAACCTACATCTTTATCAGATCCGACTTGTTTGACGGAAACTCTTCTATCGACAGTAATTCCCTTTTTATACGAAAGGTAGTAATTGTCATAAAATTCAAAAATCGTATTATTTTTTGTATTGACCTCTCCATAACAGGAATAGCCATAACTTTTAGCGTTAATTTTTTTATATCCGGTCTTGTAAAAATCTTCAGAGTAGGAAGCTATTAAACCTGTGTCAGGACCTCTGACTTTGAGAATGCATGGTTCTTCACTATAGGAAATCAATGAGTTGTCGTCGAGATTATGTAGTTCGACACCATATGTATTGTTTTCTTGTTTGACAAAGGACATATAGATGGCACCGTTTTTAAATGTTTGAACACCATCAACTTCTACGACGGCACCCTCTGGTGCATTGCTGTACATATTGCTATTATCGGGTTGAGAAGAAGAGCTTCCTCCGCTGCTTTCTCCTCCTTTAGAGCAAGCACTCAGTGCGCAAAGGCTAGAAATTAAAAAAATCATAATTTGTTTTTTAGTCATAAAAACCTCCTTATTTAAGACCTGTCATTGCAATGCCTTCGATAAAATATTTTTGACAAAAAATGTATAAAATTAATGTTGGTAAAAGAGCAGTAATGGCCGCGGCCATCATCAATGTATATGGTGAATATAACGCTGTTTGAGTACTAGCGACAACTAATTGAACCGTCCATAGTTTTGGTGAGCTTCCTAAATAAAGAAGTGGCCCTAAATAATCGTTGTAGCAACCATTGAAAGATAAAATAATCTGAGTGATAAATGCTGGAACACTCAATGGCAAAATAATCTTGAAGAATATGCCGATTTTAGACATACCATCAATTTCAGCAGCCTCTTCCAATTCTTTCGGTAATGTTTTGAAAAATTGATTGAGAAAAAACATTGTCATCGCGGATCCAAACATACCAGGAATGATAATTGGAAGTGGTGTGCCAGTCCAACGATAAAAATTGGTGAACAAAACATACGAGGGAACCATTGTGATAACCCCAGGAATAACAATAGTAGCCAGTAAACAATAGAAAACGATATTTTTACCTTTAAAATTAATTCTAGCAAAAGCATAAGCTGCTAAAGCTGAAGCCATAACACCCACTAGAATAGGGGGGCTAACGTATAAAATTGTATTGATGAATGCACGAACAATGTCGTGTTCAGAAAAGAATTTACTATAATTGACAAGATCTATTGGTTTGGGAATCCATTGAAAATCTTGATAAATATTGGCGGGCGAAGTGAATGAGGTCGATAAAGCAAAAAGGAATGGTATCAAATAGAGAATACCAGTGATAACGAGGACACCATAAGCGACAATTTTACCGATGTACCATTGCGGTGTGCGTTTTTTCTTTTTTCTTTTTAAATCGTTATTAAGAATCATAATTTACCCACAACTTACTGCCGACAAACTGCAAGGCAGAAACAATTAAAATTAAGATACCTAGAAAGATGCCCATCGCGGAGGCATACCCGTAGTTGAAACCAGAGGCTGCTGTCGTATTATAATAAATCCACCAAGTAGGTGTTACGCTCCACAGTGTAATAGCCCCGGTTCCTCCGCGCATAATTTGGAATCTAGAGAATTCTTGGAGAGTCCCTGAAATACCAGTGATGAGAATATAGAATGTAGTTGGAGAAACGGCCGGTAACGTAATATGAATAAATTTTTGGAAAAAGTTCGCGCCATCAATGCTCGCGGCTTCGTAAAGTTGCTTAGAAACTGACTTTAATGAAGCGAAGAATAAAAGGATTGAGACGCCTAGACCAGACCAAATACCCATGACCATTAAACTAGGTAAGAAATATTCTCTTCCTAAAAAACCGATTGATTTTTCAGCCCATCCAACTTTCATCAAGAAAGTATTGATTAGCCCGTACATGGGCGCGTACATCCACTTCCAAATAAAGGTAATAGCAACAGCACCACAAATAGTCGGTATAAAATAGATTGTTTTGAAAACAATTGAGAATTTTGGATTAGCCACCATGATATTTGTTAAAATCAAGGATAATAAAATACCAATGGGTACGCCAATACAAGAAATGAGAATATTAATCATACCTTTCATGAAATATTCATCGTAGAAAATATCGGAATAATTTTGGAATCCTACGAATTCAACGAATTGAAAGTTTTGATATTTCCAAAAGGAAATTATAAGGGCAAAAATTAGAGGGAAAGCTAAAAAACATAAAGTTCCAACAACCATCGGTAAAATGAATAACCATCCAGTTAGATTGTCATTAATTTTTTTACGCTTTAAAGTATTTCCCCTTTTCATAACAAACTATATTTCAAAATTGAGATTAGAGAGAGCCATTAACTTTTGCTTTCGCTTCTGCTAGGAACTCATCAACGGCAATACGTTTTGAAGGATCAGAAGACATCAACAATTCACTTGTCGCATCATAACCCTGTGTTTTCCAAGTTTGAGTATCGCGGTAGCACCATAAACCGGCTGGTTGAGTTTCAGCGGAAGAAAGGAAGACTTCGACGTTTTTGGGTTTGTTTTCTTTTTCTCTCGTGAGATATCTTTCATCATAGCCGAGATCTGGATAGCAAGGAATTTGGAAACCAGTAGCGGATAAAAGTTCTTGGCCTTCTCTGGAAGCAATGTACTCAACTAATTTCCAAGCAGCCTCGATATTTTTAGATTTGTTGTAGACAGAATAACCGACTGAACCACTCCAAGCATTTGCGCCTGGATTAACTTCAAACGCCGGAACTGGACAAATATCCCAATCAAAGCTTAATTCACGGAATGATGTAACATTAGCTTTTAAGCCGATGTAACAAGCGACGCGTTGCTGTGAGAATAACATAGCGCCATCGCTACCCGCAGTGAATTCAACGGGGGGAGTAATGAAATTTGTAACGTAGGCATCCTGAATGTATTGATACCCGCGTTTTAAACCAGCAATAGTACTTGGATCAGTTGGGAAAGCTGTTCTTTCAGGATTCAAGAAATCGCCACCAGCGCTCCAAACTAAACCCTCGATTGACAGACCAGAAATACCATATCTGGTGACGTTACCATTCTTGTCTTTCATAGTAACGCTTTTCCATAGCTCTGTGGCATCATCACAACTCAAAATTGTGTTAGGATCTGGATAATTGACACCAGCTTGATCAAAAGCGGCTTTATTGTAGTACATGACGGTGGGGCCGATATCTTTGGGTAAGGCAAGTTGATTACCACTGCTAGATGGTTTTGCATTTTTTAAATCATAACGGTATCTGACAAGGGAAGTGTCATACATTTCATCCATATCGATCAATTCACTAGCATCAATGAATTGATCTAAATTCAAACAAGTATTTGTCTTTGCCCAAGCATTGAATGAACCATCAGGCATTAAGAAGACATCATGAACATTTCCTGCTGCTAGACGAGAAGGATATGTGCTTTCATAATCACTTAAAATTTCGAGTTCAACGTCAATTTTTGGATAACGCAGTTTGAAACCCTGCAGCATTGCTTGAATAACTTGTCTTTCAATAGTGGTGCCGATACCATCCCAGTGACACATGGTAATAGTGCAAGCATCACCCTCATATTCGTAGGGGAGAGAATCGTATTTTTCCATGATTTCTTCAAGAGTTGTTTTACCATCTTCATTGGTTTGAGAACTACTAGATGACTTATCATATGTGTTTGTGCATCCAGCTAAAAGGCCAAACAATGCAGAAACACACAAAGATAAACCAAAAAACCTGTTTGTTTTTTCCATTTTGAGTTTACCTCCAAAAAACATTTTAACTATGATTTCATTATGTGGGTTTTATTATTTTTAGTCAATGTTTTATAAATATAAACAAAAAACTTTTTTGAAAAATAGTAAAATTGTATTTAAAAATAGTTAGTTTATTTTTTGCGCTTATTTTTATTTATCTTTTTTTAAGTCAAGGATATACAATATATATTAGATAGGAGCGAGCTTTAAAACTTATAATGCAGATTTTTTTGTCTCGTCTTATCAATAGTCAATAGGAGGAATTTATGAAAAAATTCACAATTTTTGTTACTCTTGCTGTTTTAAGCTTGGTTGGAGCCAGTGTTTCGACCAATGGATTTAAGCAAGCGCGCGCTGAAGGTGAATCAAGTGTTGGTTTTTATTTTACTCCTGCAAACGGCACCCCTGCCGTTAACGAAGTAGATTATGAAAATCAAACACTAGAATTCCAAGGCGGTTGGGATGGTACCTTCTTACTCGCTCAAGAACTCGATACATCTTCAAAAGATTTCTCATTTTCCACTCATGTCCAAGCGGAGGGTATCGGAAACAAAAACGATGCGCAAATTGGTTTCACACTTTACCACTCTACGGACACCTACATCAATTGCTACTTCAGATGGGATGGCAAT